>JAFDER010000552.1 GCA_019310245.1 Deltaproteobacteria bacterium | reverse complement strand
GGGACCAGATGCGCCATCATGGCGGTCACGTCATGGACGAGCTCCGCGTGCGGCATCGGCTCGCCGACTGATGCGAGCCTGCGCACGATGGCGCTGGAGACCGAGGTCGACTTGAAGAACTCCACCAGTGCATCTTCCAGGGAAGAGGCCATACGTTTCCTCCTGATCGCCTAACCTAGGGAAGGTCCGGATTGAATAGCACGCCGGAGAGCACGGCTCAAGTGCCGGACATGTCCTATCCACACGCTTCCACGGGCTTAAAGCATATTCCTTGACAGCTCAGCGTCCCTCGGTGCAAGGTGTCGCCGTGGAGACGAGGATGAGATTCACGCTGCTGCTCTTCTTGGCCGCGCTCCTGTGGGCAGGGGCAACGCATGCTGCCAGCGCCACCTGCCCCGAAGGCACACTCGCGGCTGCTGACACCGGATCCGAATGTACACCCGCGAAGGTTGCCCAGTGCACCACAGACAATCAGTGCGGACGCTGGAAGGCCTGCTTCACAGGTCAATGCGTCTCGAAGCACACGGCGACCGGCGGGAGGGGCCTCCTCATCGGCGGCTACGTCCTGCTGGGTCTCTCGCTCGTGACGGCCGCCGCAGCGATCATCCTCATCGGTCCCACGATCGTCCTGAGCTTCATCCTGGGTATCCCCGTCGCGCTTGCAGAGTTCTGTGTCGCGGTTCCGCTCATCATCGCGGGCCACGTCCACCAGATCAGACGAAAACGGATGCTCAAGGCATCGGCCCAGTCGTATCTCAGCCCCTTCGACGAGCCGATCTACAGCCTGCCGGGAGTCGGCTGGAGCTTCTAGGCGGGGCTCAGGCAGCGGGAAAGAGCTGGGATGCGGGAAAAAGGGCTGCACTTCGACAGGCTCAGTGCAGCGGGGCAGGCTCTAGTAATCCCCCTTCATGGTCTTGACGCGCTTGTACTTCTTGCCGTCGTAGCGCCAGAGCTCGGTCCAGAGCTTGTCCTTGGGCGTGGCCTGCTCGAAGTGCAGAAGCAGATCGCAGGCGCCCTTGTCCTTGCAGATCGGCTCCACGTCCACGTAGAGGTCCGTCATCTTGTCGAGCTGCTTGTCGCTCGCGCAGGGAGCGTCGGGGAAGACGTCCACGACCCCGGAGAAGATCTCGACGATCGAGCTGCCGCTCAGCGTGTGATAGGTGAGAGACACCTCTATCATGTACGCCGCGCAATCGCCCTTGCCCTTTCCCGTGGGCGTGATCTTCTCCTCCCTCACGGCCAGCACCTTCTTTCCCAGGCCGAGGTCGGCATCCTCCACCTCAACGTATCCCAGGGGCGGAGCATTCCCGTCGTCGGCCTGCACCATCATGCCGAGCAGCGTGTAGGAGGCCAGATGCCCCGCCTTCGTGAACACGAGCACCTCGGTGATGTCCCGCATGATCAACACCTCTGAGCCCAGGCCGTGCTTGGGCGTGTCGTAGATAGTGTTGATGCCGCAGAGCCGATCGGGCACGAAGCCTCCCGTCGGGGACCCGAGGTCGCAGTTCACGAGGGGCCGCTCGAAGATCGAGCCGGACTTCCCGTGATTCTCGAAGGTGAGGATCAGGCTGACGCGCGTGGCGCGCAGACCGCCCTCTTCCTTGACCAGGTCGTACCGGGCGTACACGTCCACGCTATGGAGCCATCCCTGCTTGCCGACCTCGCGATCCATGCCGACAAAGATCCTGCACTCGAGGATCTCGGGCCCGGGCTTCGACTCCACCGAGTCCCAGTACACCTCGCCCTTCATGAGCTTGCCCATCTTCTTGGGCAGGAACTTCTCGGGCTTCTTCGCGGGCTCGTGCCAGAGCACCCTCCCCTTCGCCTCACCGAGGAGAAGGTCCTTGCTGCCCGTCGCGAGGTAGGCACCGAGCCACTTCATGCACGCCTTGTCCGCGCCGGTCTTCTCGGCCCCGACCGCTCCGGGAGCAAGGGCGAGCACGGCGCCCACGGCCATGGCAACGGCGGTCCTTGCGAAGTTCATGGGTCCCTCCCTGCAGCTACCCATTATAACGTACTAGAATACGAGACGATCCGATCGACGGGCCTATTTACCGTAGATCCGGCACATCGGGCCGGAACACGGGGAGCTCACAAGTGTCAAGCGTGGGATCCGACCCCACTCGGTACCCGCTTGACCATTGAATAATCGCACGGATAAAATCGGCACCCATGAGGGGATCTCTCGCCTCCATCACCGCCTGCGCCGTCCTGCTCGCCTTCGCACCACCCGCCGGAGCAGACGAGGCCAAGAAGGCCGCCAAGCAGCACTTCAACGACGGCGTCAAGCTCTACAAGAACGACGACTTCACCGGCGCCCTCGCGGAGTTCCTCAAGGCCTACGAGCTCAAGCCCCACCACGCGGTCCTGTACAACATCGCCAACTGCCAGAAGAACCTCGAGGACTATGCCCCGGCCCTCATGAACTTCCGCGAGTACCTCGAAGAGGGCGGGGACAAGATCCCGGCAGGCCGGCGAAAGGAGGTGGGGAAGAGCATCGACGAGCTACTCGAGCTCCTCTCCCAGGTGACCCTGACCTCGAACGTGGAAGGCGCCGTGGTCCTGATCGACGGAAAGGAGATCGGGACGACCCCCCATCCCA
>JAFDER010000551.1 GCA_019310245.1 Deltaproteobacteria bacterium | reverse complement strand
CCTTCTCGGACGCCGACACCTTCACGGGCCGGTGGCTCGGCGTTATCAGCGGGTGCGATCTGTGCACGGGTCAGGACATCGATCCCTTCGTGGGAGTCAGGGAGTGAAGAGGCCATGACCAGGTTTGCAGCGATCTCCATCACCATCTTGTCCCTGCTCGCCGCGCGCTGCGGAGGGGCCGGGGACGGGCCGACGTTCGACGCGGGAAGCGACCAGGACGCCGAGGAGGAGTCCGGGTGCGAGTCCTGCTCGAGCCACGACGAGTGCGACGACGGGGTCGCCTGCACCCGCGACACCTGCGTCATCGGCGGCTGCTGCGAGCACCAGCCCGACGACGGCGAGTGCCCCCCGGGCGAGGTGTGCGACCCCGACGTGGGCTGCGTCTCCTCCGAGTGCTCGACCGACGGCGACTGCGACGACGGTCTCGACTGCACCCTGGACACCTGCCTCGTGGACCACACGTGCTCGCACACGGACACCTGTCCCACCGGCCAGCGCTGCACCGAGGCCGGCTGCGAGGAGATCGTGCCGTGCAGCACGGACGAGGAGTGCATCGCGCACGACGGCGACTTCTGCAACGGCGACGAGTGGTGCGATCCCGAGTTCGGGTGCCAGCCCGCGGTGAGTCCCAGGGAATGCGCGGACGACGACGACTGCACGGTGGACACCTGCGATACGGATCTGGGCATGTGCGTGTTCGAGTGCGACCCGTGCCTCGAGGGCTGCCTGGAGACCTGCGACTTCGATCCCTACGACGGGTGCTTCTCGCTCGGAACGACGATCGCGCAGCGCTGCGCGTTCGGCATGGTGAACTACAGCTTCAACCAGGTTTGCCTAGAGCGCGTGGGGCCCGCGCTGTCGATGAGCGCCGGAATGTTCGTCCTCTCCGACACGGCTCCCGGTGCGCTCTCCTTCTCGGCCGTGCTCGAGATCGCAGGAGACTGCAACGAGCGCTACACCATCACCGGCACGTTCACCGACTGCGACCACTTCGACGGCGACTGGACCGCGGAGTTCTACCCGCCCGGCTCCTCGAGCTGCTTGCTGAGCAGCTGCTCGCCGCAGGACATTCCCATCACGGGCACCCGCCTGCCCTGATCGTTCGCCGCCCCGCGACGCGCATCTCTCTTGACGATCAGGACGAACGGCATAATAGTTTACCTGAACGGTAGTGTACAGGATCGAGGTGAGTCATGAACATCGCTGACGACGTGACGGGTCTTGTCGGGGCAACGCCTCTGGTGAGGCTCCAGCGTCTCTCGCGGGGGCTTCCAGGACAGATCGTGGCGAAGCTCGAGTCGTTCAATCCCTGCTCGAGCGTCAAGGACCGCATCGGCCTGAGCATGATCGAGGCCGCGGAGGCGGACGGCAGGATCAAGGACGGGACCGTCATCGTGGAGCCGACGAGCGGCAACACCGGCATCGCTCTGGCCTTCGTGTGCGCCTCCAGGGGCTATCGGCTGGTGCTCACGATGCCGGAGACCATGAGTGTCGAGAGGCGCCACCTGCTCGGCGTGTTCGGTGCGGAGCTCGTGCTCACCCCCGGCTCGGAGGGCATGCCGGGCGCCATCCGGAAGGCCGAGGAGATCGCGGCCGGCAACCCTGACGCATTCATACCCCAGCAGTTCGAGAACCCGGCGAACCCCGAAATCCACAGGAAGACCACGGCCGAGGAGATCTGGAACGACACCGGGGGGAAGGTGGACATCCTCGTCTCGGGCGTGGGGACGGGCGGGACGATCACGGGAGTGAGCGAGGTGCTCAAGGACAGGAAGCCCTCCCTGCGGTCCATCGCCGTCGAGCCCACGGGCTCGCCCGTGCTCTCCGGCGGCAAGCCGGGGCCGCACAAGATCCAGGGCATCGGCGCCGGCTTCGTGCCCGGCGTCCTTCGAACGGAGCTCGTGGACGAGATCGTGCAGGTCGATCACGAGGATGCCGGAAGCGCCGCGCGCCGTCTGGCACGCGAGGAGGGCATCCTCGCGGGCATCTCGTCGGGAGCCGCCCTGTGGGCCGCGCTCGAGGTGGCGAAGCGCGAGGAGAGCCAGGGGAAGATGATCGTCGTCGTGCTACCCGATACGGGGGAGCGCTACCTGAGCACGTGGCTCTTCGAGGAGTCGGCCGTTGGCTGAGGAGCGTGCCAGGACCCTCTCCGAGGTCGTCGACTCGCTGTGCGATGCGAGCAACGACGCGAACGGGCCGATCATGCGCTCGGGCCGCAGACAGGAACTGCCCTCTCGCGGCGACGTGCTCCGCGTGGTCGAGGATCTGAGGTCGGTCCTCTTTCCGGGCTACTTCGGCACCTCGGAGATGAGCGCCGAGAGCATGCGGTTCCACGTGGGATCCACGCTCGACAGGGTCCTCTCGGACCTCGGGCACCAGATCAAGCGCGGGATGTGCTTCTACTGCGAGCAGGAGGATCCCGCGCGCTGCCCCGACTGCGAGGCAAGGGCGCTCTCGAAGACCGAGCAGTTCCTCGACAGGCTCCCCGGGATACGGTCCTTGCTCGCCACCGACGTGCGCGCGGCCTTCGAGGGGGATCCCGCCGCCACGAGCAAGGACGAGGCGATCTTCTGCTACCCCGGTCTCGTCGCCATCACGAACTACA
>JAFDER010000550.1 GCA_019310245.1 Deltaproteobacteria bacterium | reverse complement strand
CACCCGGCGTCCGTGTGCTCCCACTGGCCGTTCTCGTAGGGTGTGTACTCCACGGCGGGGGCTTCGGCCTCCACCTCGACGGCGACTCCGGCCTCGGCACCTGCCGTGGCTCCGGACGATGCTACCGCACCCACGGCCAGGCTCGCGTCCGGCTGCCAGACGTAGACGGCGCCCACGGAGAAGCTCGCGGTGACGTCGGCGTGGGCCGCGGGCACGGCGAAGAGCCTGTCCAGGAGAGGCGCCTGCCGGAGGGCCGTCTCCTTCTTGACCTTGAGCCCGATCTTCCGGGGATTGACCTCCACCCAGGTGCCGAACGGCTCGAGCTCATCGTAGAACTCCCCGTAGTCCACGGTGAGCAGGTCCTCGTCCGACTCCTCGAACTCGCCGGCCTCGACCTGCTCTCCCGACCAGGCAGCCTCCACGCTCGGGCCCTCCTCGTCGTCCTTGCCCTTGCAGGCCAGGGAGAGCGCGACGCATGCGGCCATCGCCGCGAACGTCGAAACCAGGATCATCCTGTCGTTTCTTCCCATGTCAGCCTCCCAACGGGTATTTTATACGATGAGGGTGACATGAGGCTACATGCGCTCGCAGATGGGAAAATCGCCCGAAAAATGTTAGTTTTTGCGCAGTGACACGAGGAGAATGGACGTGAAGCACATTATTGGACTGGCACTGGTGCTCATGATCGCCTCGGCCTGCGGGGAACCAAGGAACGATGGATTCGACAGGGACGCGGAAGATATCGTGCCAACAGACTCCTCATTCGAGGGAGACGTTGCTGCCACGGACCCGGAGGACGAGGACGTGCCGTCCGGCCCATGCGAGTCCGACGGGGACTGCGAGGACGGGGATCCGTGCACCATGGACGTGTGCGACACGGACTACGGGATCTGCCTGCACGAGGACGCGGACAGGGACGGCGACGGCTTCGTGGCCGAGCAGGTCGACGGGACGGACTGCGGCGGAACGGATTGCAACGACGTCGACGACGAGATCTTCCCGGGCTCGATCGCCGTGGACTGCGACGGGGACATGAACTGCGACGGCACGGACGACGACGTGGAGGACCGCGACGGTGACGGCTTCGTGACGGACCTGTGCCCTGGGGGCGACGACTGCGACGACCAGGACGACAGGGCGTTTCCCGGCTCCCGGGCCGTGGACTGCTCGGACGACGACCACGACTGCAACGGCAACGCGGACGAGGACAACGACGGGGACGGGTACGTGCGCTACGATGACTGCTACGGCGACGACTGCGACGACGAGGATCCCGACGTCAATCCCGGCGAGACCGAGCTTACGTGCGACGGAAAGGACACGGACTGCGACGGCCTGATGGCGGTGGAGGAGGACTTCGACGGCGACGGGTACGCGAACGAGGCCTGCGTGGCGCCCGGCGAGGAAGTCGACTGCGACGACGTGGACGACAACATCCACCCCGGGGCCGTCGAGGTCTGCGACATGATCGACCAGGACTGCGACGGCACCTGGGCCGACGCCGGGGCTGACACGGACCGCGACGGAGGCCTGGACTGGCGGTGCGGTGGCAACGACTGCAACGACGAGGACGTCACCATCTACTTCGGGGCGGACGAGGTCTGCGTTGACGGCATCGACCAGGACTGCGACGGGATCGTGGACGGCCCGATCCGCATGCCCGCGAAGACGTTCGTGACGGACGCACAGGCATGGACCTACAACACGTCGATGGTGTGGGCGGGCAGCCAGTGGGGCATCGCGTGGGAGGACTCGCGCGTGGTGTTCTACGACATCCGCTTCGCCCGCCTCGATGCGGACGGCGCGCTCGTGGGCACCGAGCTGACCGTCACGGACACCGTGACGAGCACGTCACGCGACCCCGCGCTCTCCTGGACGGGCTCGGAGTTCGTGGTGGCATGGCGGGACAACAGGGTCAACTACGATGACATCTTCGCCGCCCGGATATCGGAGACCGGGGCGCTCTCCAGCACGGAGACCCAGATCACCGGCGGGACGGACTACTGCAGGGCGCCCGACCTCGCTTGGACGGGCAGCGAGCTGGGCCTCGTTTGGCACGACGATCGGCACGGCAGCTACGAGATCTACTTCCAGCGGCTCGACCCGGACCTGACGGAGGTCGGATCCGAGGTGCGCGTCACGGATGCGCCCTCGTACTACTCGTGGTACCCCGCCATCGCATGGAGCGGCTCGCACTACGGCCTGGCCTGGCGGGACTACCGGGACGGCAACCACGACGTGTTCTTCACCACCCTGGATCCCGACGGCACCAAGGTGGTGACCGACACGGCGATGACCACGTCGGTCGGGTGGGCCCACACGCCGGACATCGTGTGGGCGGCCAGCAAGTGGGCCGTCTCCTGGCAGGACGACAGGCACTCATGGCAGTGGGAGGTCTACCTCGCCTTCATGGACACGGCCGGCATCAAGATCGGCTCGGACGTCCGCGTCACGAACGACACGGCCGAGTCGGAGGTGCCGCAGCTGGCCTGGAGCGGGAGCGAGTTTGCGATCCACTGGGCGGACAACAGGGCGACCGACTGGCACTCCTACGCCGTGCTGCTCGACGCGGACGGCGTCAAGAAGGGCTCGGACATCCAGCTCACGCTG
>JAFDER010000549.1 GCA_019310245.1 Deltaproteobacteria bacterium | reverse complement strand
CATCTCGTCCGGCTCGATGTACTCGCCCAGCCGCGCCGTGACATCCTCGAAGCGCGAGAGCAGCTTAACCACCTCGTGGCAACCCTCCTCGACGATCTGCTTGACGGTCTTCTGCGGGTCGAGGGCGGGTTCCTGCTCGAGGAAGCCACGCGAGTAGCCCTTCGAGAGCAGGGTCTCGCCCAGGTGGTCATCGTCCACGCCGGCCATGATCCGGAGCAGCGTGCTCTTGCCCGCTCCGTTGAGCCCGAGCACGCCGATCTTGGCCCCGTGGAAGAAGCCCAGCGAGATGTCCTTGAGCACCTGCCGGTCCGGGGGGTGGACCTTTCCCACCTGGACCATGGAGAAGATGACCTGCTGGTTCGGCTCGCCCATGACACCCTCCGGAGGCCGAACATACCCCGCTGCCCGCAGCAGGTCAAAGAGAGGCTGCCACGGCGACAGTGAGCAGGGGCAACCGGGGGGTCTTCCCCTCGGCCCGGATCGGCGCTACAGGAGTCCGTATCACGGAGGTTCCACCATGAAGCGCACCGGCACGATCACGAGAAGCCGTTTCCTTCCCGCCGCAGCCCTCGCGGCACTCCTCTCCTCATGCGGATCGCCACCCGCGGATGGCGTGGCGATCGTCAGGGTCTACGGGCCCATCCAGACCGAGCCCGACGAGACGATGCTCGGGATCCAGCAGGGAGGCGCGGACGCCGTGGTGCGCAAGATCAGGGGCTACCGCAAGAACGAGAGGGTCAAGGCCATCGTCCTGCGGATCAACAGCCCGGGAGGCACCGTCGCGGCATCGCAGGAGATCCTCTCCGAGATCAAGCAGGCGAAGAAGGACGGCAAGAAAGTGGTCGTCTCCATGGCCGACCTGGCGGCCTCGGGCGGCTACTACATCGCCTGCCACGCCGACGAGATCTACGCCGACCCCGGCACGATCACGGGGTCAATCGGCGTGTACATGGGGGCCATCAACGCCACGAAGCTCGCCAAGAAGATCGGCGTGAAGGTCGACGTGATCAAGAGCGGCGAACACAAGGACATCATGAGCCCGTGGAGGGACATGACCGACCAGGAGCGCGATCTCATCCAGGAGGCGGTGATGGACGTCTACGAGCAGTTCGTCTCGGAGGTGGCCTCGGGCAGGAACATGAAGGCCGAGAAGGTCCGGCCCCTTGCCGACGGCAGGATCTACACGGGCAGGCAGGCCAAGAAGGTCGGGCTCGTCGACAAGATGGGCGGCTTGCATGACGCGATCAGGGCCGCTGCGAAGCTCGCCGGCATCGAGGGCGAGCCGGCGATCATCAAGGACTACGATGGATTCTGGGGAGAGATGCTGTCCTCCATGGAGCCGACCGCGAAAAAGAACGGCGGGCTCGTGGAGGTCCTGGCCGGGCCCGCGAGCACGACGGACTTCGTTCCCGTCACTTACATGATGCCCAGGATCAGCCTGTAGCCGGACCGTCTACTTGTACGGCAGGAGGGTGATGGAGACGACGGTCTTGACGGGCTTCTTGCCGGCCAGCTTCTTGGGGAACTTCTTGCTCTTGAAGTTCTTCACCGCGCACTTCTCGAGATCGCTGCTGCCCGTCGTGTTGGAGACAGCCGCCACTTTCTTGGGCACGCCGGCCGGGTTGATCGTGAAGGAGATCTCGATCTTGCCCTGGAGCTCCGCCTGCTTCTCCAGGAGCTTGATGTAGCAGTCCGTGGTGCTGGCCGTGGCCATTCCGATCTTCTCGATGGCCGCGGCCTTCTTCTCCTTTGCCGGCGACGGGCTGAAGTCCACCTCGGTCGAGACGTCGAAGTCCTTCACGCTCATGGGCTTGACCTCGGTCTCGGAAGCGGACTGCGGACCCCCGGCAGGAGGCGGCTCGGGCTTGGCCGGCTCGGGCTCGGCCGGCTCGGGCTCGGCCGGCTCGGGGTCAGCGAGCTGGGGCTCGGGGTCAGCGGGCTGGGGCTCGGGGCCAGGCCCTTCGACAGGCTCGGGGCCACGGGGCTGGGGCCCACACGCCAGGCAGGTGATCGCGAGCACGAGGAGCGCGAGTCGCCTTTCCACGTCGTCCCTCCCGTTACGTCCCGGTTCCGGACGCGCTACCATCATCGACCACGTCAGGGGCGGTGCCGTCTCCCTCCTTGGCAGGCTCTTCCTTCGCTGCCGCCTCTGCGGCCTTCTGCTGCTTGCGCTCGAGCTTCTTGCGCTTCTTCTCCGCCCTTGCCTGTTCCTTCATGAACTTCTGGTAGCTGTAAGATCCGCCTTTTCGTGCCAATCTTTCCTCCCGACTCTTGAGACAGAGCATAGCACGGATGGGGACGAGGCCGCCTCCCCTCTCTCCGGGGGGAGTCAATATCTTCACGGCCCCCACTCGTAGCTTCCTCCGGACGCGTCGAGCGGGTAGACTCCGGCACGATGATGCCGGGCTCCTCCAGACGGCTCGTGCCGCTCCTTGCGACGCTCGCCCTGCTTCCGGGCTGCTACCGCTCGTACCAGATATCGGGAGGCCGGGACGGAACCGTGGAGATCACGGCAGAGCCGGACGTGCTGGACGTGGACACGCTCGAGCCCCTGCCGGACGAGGAGGAGCCCGTCTGCACCGGGAGCGCGATATCCATGATCGAGGTGGTGCCTG
>JAFDER010000124.1 GCA_019310245.1 Deltaproteobacteria bacterium | reverse complement strand
GGATTGCCCCGATTGCCCCGCTTCGAGCACGAGAACGAGAGGAAGAGAATGACGATGAGGATGGAAGTAATCCAGGGCTGACGGCATCGTGACATCGCAGCTCCCTTCAGCTGTGACCTCGGGCCTCTCCGAACATTGGGGAAAGCGGCACGAAAGCACACTTACCCCTGATTGTAATTTTACCTTGAAACAGGACAGGAGGAAACTACTTAATATAATTCAAGTTTGATACAGCACGCTGATTTCGCGCCGAATTGCGCATGGATCCGGGAAAATGGCCGGCCAGTCAGTACCAGATCACGTCGCCGTACTTCTCGTGGAACGAGTCGACCCTGTCGAGGATGAACTGCCTGCGCTTCCAGAGCTGCTTCACGCACACCTCGGGCAGCATCATGACCTTGTCGTCCTCGGGCCGGAGCATCCCGCTGACCTCGTCCTCGTCGAGGGCCCGGATCCTGTCGATCATGTCCCTGGGGAAGATGCGCATGGACTTGAACATGTTCTTCATCACGGTGCGCCCGCCGTGCTCGACACCGAGCGCGAGGCCGTTGTCGATGAGGACCATGTGATAGGAGCCGTCGGGCATGAGGATCGTCCCCAGATTCTCGGGCCTGTCCTCGTTGATGATGAGGTAGTCGAAGATGATGCCGCGGCCAAGCTGCAGGTACAGGTCGTGCTCCTCCCGGAGCACCTTCTTGTTCACGGGGTGCAGGCTCTTGGCGATCTCGGTCATGTACGTCTTGCCGATGATCCGCTTGCCGAACGCGCGGTGCCTGTAGGTCGGCACCCAGTACTTGAACGCGCCCCTGAGCCGGTCCTTCTTCTTGCCCTCCCACTTGAAGTTGTCCTGAAGCTCCTTGGTGATCTTGCCGAGAAAGTAGGAGAACTTGTACTTGCTCATGAACCTCATCACGGTGGGCACCGTCGGGGCACCGATCAGGCGGCCGATGCTGTAGGCGTGGCTCTCCTTGATCCAGTCCCAGTAGTTCGCCTGCCGGGGTTTGAAAAAGCCCGTGATCACCTCGTCCTCGCCGGCATCGAGGAGGATCCTGAACCTGTAGGAGGTCCCGTCGGCGATGCGCACCCGGATCATGGGCACGAGTGTCTTCTCGCCCTTGACCTTGGCCCAGGGCGCCTCGGCGAGGATCTTGTTCGTCCTGGCATGGTCCGTGAGGTACTCGAACTCCGAGGGGTCCGCCACCTCCTGCGCCTTGCTCGGCTTGAACTTGGGGATCTTCGGCACCTTCTTGAAGGTGAGCTTCGCCAGGGCGGCCTCCTCGTCGAAGACCTCCTCGGCGGCGTCCTGCGATCCGTCGTCTCCCGCCGCGTCCGCCGCGGCAGGCACGTCCTGCAGGGCGTCCGGTCCTTCTCCGGCAGGACCGGCATCCTGCGCGCTGGCCCCCGCGTCCAGGCTCGGGCCGGGGGTCTCGGCCGTGGGGCCTCCCGGCCCGGGGCCTGGCCTGCCGCACTGCCCCCCGCTCGCCAGGAGCAGGAAGGGAATGAGCAGAAGCCTGTTTCTGAGCCCGGGCATGGTGGACCGGCCGAATATACCCCAATTCACGGTGACATGGGAGACTCCGCCTCGCTGCGGGGACTGGAGGCGGCAGGTGGGCTACTCTTCCTGCTGGTCGAAGTCCTCGAGCGAGAGCTCCTCGGTCCGCTCCTCCTCGATCATCTCCTTCTCCGAGGGCTCCTGGGCGGCGTCGCCCGCGGGCTCGTCCCCGGCGGGAGGCTCCTCGACATCTTCCCCGGCAGCGTCCTCCACCGGCTCCTCGTCGAAGGCGACGTCCTCCTCGGCATGCTCCTCGACGGCGGCCTCCACGCCTTCACCGTCAGGCTCCTCGTCGACGATCATGTCCTCCTCCACGCCGACGGCGGACGGCGGATCGGAGGGCACGTCGGCGTAGGCCTCAGCCTCCTCGACCTCGGTCGGCGGCTGGAGAGAGGAGCTCCCCTGGGCGCTGATCTGGCTCTGGACGAGCTTCAGGATCCCCTCGACGAAGGCGCCAGCGGAGCCCGGATGGATCTGCCTCTGCCCCTCGATCGCGTCGGCGTCGAGGAGCATCACGGCGGGATCCTCGCCCTGTCCCGCGACGATGTACCCGTTGTACTCTTCCGCGAACTCCACGCGGAATCCTTCACCCTCAAGCGACTTGATCATCCGCTTCATGAGGATCATTCTCCCGAAATCCAGTGACGACGTCATGCCTCACCTCCAGGCGTAGGTTCCCGAATTGTATCAGAAGCCGCTCGGTCCACTCAAGTAAATGATCCCGTGCGTGCGAGCGGCATGCACGCCCACGACGCACGCGGCACTTGATCTTTGAGGTCCCGGTACTTAAAATAGTTCCATACTCATCCTCTTGGAGGTTCAATCATATGAAATTTGACACATTTGCAAAGCGTCTCGGCAAGAGGCTCGCGTCGATCCGGCAGGACAAGCAGATGACCCAGGCGCAGCTTGCGCACGAGTCGGGGCTGTCGCTCAAGTACGTGTCCATGATCGAGTCCGGCACGAACCCCTCCATCCGCACGGTCATGAAGGTGTGCGACGCCCTCGGAACGGACGTTGCCGACGTGATGGAGCAGGAGGGGATAGGCTCTCTACCCGGCAGGAAGGCGGCGAAGATCAGCGCCGTGCAGATCGATCTGCCCGTGGACGACCCCCAGATGAAGAAGCTCCTCTCCTTCATCCGCAGGCTGGGAGCGGACGACAGGAGGCGGGCCCTCCGGCTCCTGAAGACCACGTTCGGCAGCCGGTAATAAGCTTTCCAGCCTGGCATTCGATAGCAGAAAATCCTACAACAGGGCCGTCGTCAGCCATTACGGCCGCAACCGCCATGATGGCATTTCGTTCCCCTTGACGGTGATGAGCGGTATTGCGGCCACTCGCCCGCGGGAGATCAGTCAGACTTTGCTGCTTTTCCAGCGGCCGACAAGGAACCACACCGCCAGGATGATCCCCTTGAGGATGGTTGTCAGAGAGATCGCCCAGTAGATCCCGCTGCTTCCCATGTCCCAGCCATGGGCCAACAGGTAGGCCAGCGGAACGCGCGCAGCCGTGAGCGAGACGGAGACGATCATCGGCGGCACGGTGTCGCCCGCTCCCTCGAAGGCGCCGAAGAGCGTCACCTCGACCACCATGGCCACCTGGGCCAGAGCCACGATCCTGAGGTACACCACCCCCTGGGCGACGGTCTCGGGATCCTGGATGAACGCCGAGATGAGGATGCGCGGGGCCAGGAGAAAGATCACGGAGATGCCCAGGGCGACGGCGGAGACGAGCCCGACGGCCAGCCATGCGCCCCGCGCGGCCCGTCCGGGCCTCCCCGCACCGAGGCACTGGCCAACGAGCGTGGCCGCCGCGTGGGAGAACCCGAGGGCGATCATGTAGCTGATGCTCTCGAGCCGGTGCCCCACACCCAGGGCGGCGAGCCCGGAGACCCCGAAGGGAAGGAGCAGCCGGACGATGAAGACGTAGACCACGCAGAACAGGAACCCCTCGGTGAACGTGGGAAGGCCGATCCGGAGGATCGAGAGGGAGCCCGAGGAGAGGAGCGGCCGCCTCACGACGAGCAGATTCCTGCGCACGAGCAGGACGATCCCGGGCACCGCGCCGATGGCCTGCGAGCCCACGGTCGCCAGCGCCGCGCCCCTGAGGCCGAGCGCCGGGATCGGGCCCCATCCGAAGATGAGCACGGGATCGAGGATCGCGTTGAGCAGGAAGCTGCCGCCCAGGAGCCAGAACGGGGTCCGGGTGTCCCCGGCCCCCTGGAAGATCGCGCTGACGACCCAGAACACGAGCATGACGGGAAGGCCGAGCAGGATCACGTCGAGGTACTCGCGAGCCATCGAGGCCACGCCTCCCGTGACGAGCATGAACCTGAAGGCCGGCCCGGTGACCGCCATGTAGAACGCGATGGCGATCGCGGCCACGGGCAGGCACAGAACGATCCCCTCGCCTGCGGCCCGGGCCATCGGCGCCCAGTCTCGCTCGCCCGCGCGGCGCGAGACGTGGGCGCGGGTTCCCACGTCCACGAGAGAGATGAGGGCGTACATCGACCAGAGGAAGAAGGACGCGGCGCTCATCGCGGCCATGGCCTCGCGGCCCATGCGTCCGACCCAGAACGTGTCCACGATGCCGAAGGCGGTGTTGAGAAGCATGCAGCCCACGGCGGGCAGGGCGAGGTGGAGCAGGGCCCGCGGCAGGCTTCCGCCCACCACCAGATCCACGTCTTTCGCGGGCCCTGAAGGTCGGGTCAACGAGCCCTCAACGCCGGCGCCTGCGCTCGATGAGCGCCATCATCTCCTTCTGGAGGCCCTGGAACTCCTCGAGCTTTGCAGGGTCGGCGTGCCAGTCGGCCTCCGCGGCGATCGCGTCCATCTGCCGCTTGAGCCGGTCGATCTCGATGACGAAGCGGCGGCCGCGGATCGATCCGAGATGCCGGAGCGATTCGTCCCTCTTGGAATGAAAGCCGAGGACGCCGCAGACCTCCGCGATCTTCTCCCAGACCGGCGCCATGCTCTCGATCCCGATGGAGCCGTGCACCTCGTCGGGCTTGGGGATGCGCTGGATGACTTCCCCGATCAGGTCCTCGAGCGTGTCGTGGTCCGTGCTGATGTCCAGGCGGTACTTCTCTCCCGAGAAACCCAGCTCCTTGAGATCGGTGGTGATGTCGTGAACAAGGGCGAGGACCGATTCGCGCGCCTCGGTGTCCTCGACGCCTCCGACAGTGACGAACACCCTCTCGTTCGGCGAGACCCAGGAGGAGACGAAGTTGCGGCGGAACTTGCCGTTGTCGTCGGGAAGGATGGCCGTGACGCGCGAGCCGCGCAGGACGTTGAGCGGGCTGTCCGGATCGTCGACCTCGCGGGAGAGCAGATTGCGGAAGGGAATCGTGATGAGCCCCTCGTAGCCGTGCTCCCCGGCGAGCACGGCGCACTCGCCCTTCCGCATCAACGTCCGCGCGTACATGATGCTGACCTGGTGGATCATCCTCTCGCGATCCCCGACGTCGAGCTTGACGATCCCGATCTTCCGGTCGAAGAGCTCGAGCAGCTCCTTCAGGTGCCCGTAGAGGGAGGCCTCCGTCTCGTCGCCGCCCAGGGACACGACCCGGCCCTCGAGCATGGAGACCACGCGGTCCACGGCCTGGTAGAACCCGTCGAGCTCCGCGAGGAACCCGCCCCGGGTGCCCACATCGTCTCCGAGCCGCTGGATCCTCGCCGCGAGCCGGTCACGGTACGAGATGAGCTCCGCGACCGTCGGCTCGGTGGCCCTGATGCGCAGCCACTCCTCGAGCATCTTCTCGATGACGTGCAGGTAGCCGGCTGCCTGGGCCGTGAGATCCGGGTCGCACAGCGAATCGTCGTCCTCGGTGTCGAGGATGCCTATCACGTCGGCATCGAGAAAGACGTTGTCGTAGCTTCTGCTGATCCCCCAGATGCTTTTCGTTGTATCGTCTAGATTGTAATTCTTAATAACATCAATTGACGGTAACATGACTCCAGAGGGTATTTTGCGCTCCGGTCCTTGTCAACTTGCGTCCGGTTAGCCTCTTGGTTACGAGTACCGGGATGGGAATGCACAGATGAACGAACAATTCGATCTCTTCCACGGAACCAGCCGGTACATCGTCTCCGATGCGCTGCGCGACTCGGTGAACGTCTCGGTGGCCCTGGGCAGGCCACTCCTCGTCAGGGGCGAGCCCGGCACGGGCAAGACGGTGCTCGCCGAGAACGTCGCGGAGGCTCTGTCCATGCCGCTCATCCGGTGGTTCGTCAAGTCAACGACCAAGGCTGCCGACGGCCTCTACGTCTACGACACGGTCCAGAGACTGCACGACTCGAGGTTCGGCGACCGGGACGTGGGCGACATCCGGCAGTACATCAGGTTCGGTCCCCTGGGAAAGGCGTTCCGCTCCGGGGAGCGCGTGGTCCTGCTCATCGACGAGGTGGACAAGGCGGACATCGAGTTCCCCAACGACCTGCTCAACGAGCTGGACGAGATGCGCTTCGTGGTGACGGAGACGGGCGACGAGGTGGTGGCCGTGCACCGGCCGATCGTGGTCATCACCTCGAACAACGAGAAGGAGCTGCCCGACGCGTTCCTCAGAAGGTGCGTCTTCCACTTCATCGAGTTCCCGGGGCCGGATCTCATGGTCCGGATCGTCGACGTCCACCATCCCCGCCTGCCCAAGAAGCTCATGGAGCGGGCCCTCGAGAGGTTCTACTGGCTGCGCGAGAACTGCGACCTGAGGAAGCCTCCCTCCACCTCGGAGCTCATCGACTGGATCGCAGCGCTGAAGCGCAGCGGACTCGGCGCCGGGGACCTCAAGGGCGGCGACGTGCCCTTCCTCGGCACACTGATCAAGAAGGAGACCGACATCGAGGAGGCACAGTCCATCCTGGGAGGCAAGCGGAAGCGCAAGCCCGGCCCGGACATGAGCTGGAGGTAGGCCGTGGAGCAGGGCCTGTTCCTCGACCTCTTCTACGCCCTGCGCAAGCACGGCATCGACGTGTCCATCCAGGAGTGGCTCGCGCTCATGAAGGCCCTGTCCCTGGGACTCGAGAAGCAGAGCCTCACGGGGTTCTATCACCTCTCCCGCTCGCTCCTCGTCAAGACGGAGGCCGACTTCGACTCCTTCGACGAGGCGTTCCTCGAGATCTTCGGCGACCTCGAGGTGCCGATCGACCTGCCCGAGAAGCTGCGCGAGTGGTTGTCGGATCCCCTGCGCTACGAGAAGCTCCTTTCCCCCGACCTCGTCGACAAGCTCAGGACGCTCGGGCTGGAGGAGCTCCTGAAGCTCTTCGAGCAGCGGCTCCGGGAGCAGAAGGAGGCTCACCACGGCGGCAGCCGGTGGATCGGCACGGGAGGCACATCGCCCCTCGGACACTCAGGGTACCACCCATCGGGCCTGCGCATCGGAGGCCCGGGACACGCCCGGCGCGCCATCCGCGTGGCCGAGGAGAGGCGATTCCGCGCCTACCGCCACGACAGGGTGCTGGACACGCGTCAGATCAAGGTGGCCCTGAGGAGGCTCAGGGAGCTCAGGCGCGAGGGGATCGAGGAGGAGCTGGACATCGACGCCACCATCGAGAAGACGTGCAGGAACGCCGGCGAGCTGGAGCTCGTGTTCCGCGCCCCGCGCATCAACGACGTGAGGCTGCTCCTGCTCATGGACGTGGGCGGGACCATGGAGCCTCACGCACACCTGGTCGAGAGGCTCTTCAGCGCGGCGTTCGCCTCGAGGCACCTCAAGGACTTCCGCTACTACTTCTTCCACAACTGCGTGTACGCGAAGCTCTACCAGGACGAGTGGCTGCGCGAGCCCGTGTCCACGCTCCAGGTCCTGCGCGAGGTCGATCAGCGCTACAAGCTCGTCATCGTGGGCGACGCATCGATGGCTCCCACGGAGCTTGTCTCGCCGTGGGGGGCGCTCTATCGCGACGAGATGAACCCCACGTCCGGCCAGGAGTGGCTCGAGAAGCTCGCCGGGCACTTCTCCCGCTCGGTCTGGATCAACCCGGAGCCACCAGGAAACTGGCGCTGGGGAACCACCGCTGCCATCGGGCGCATGTTCCCCATGCACCACCTGTCCATCGACGGCCTGGACGGCGCCGTCCAGACCCTCGTCGGCGCCAGGGGCGCCGCCCGAGCCGCCGCCGCGAACCTCACATGACGGTCCGGCCGGCTCCGCTGGCCTCCTCGGCCAGCCGGTCGGCGAGCATCCAGCCGAGGATGGCGAGGCACTCCATGTCCAGGTAGCGCTCGGCTCGACGCTCGAACAGGATCGTGGACTCGGAGGGGAACTCCTCGTCCTCGTCGTTGTACAGCAGGACGACGGGCACCCTGGGCAGGGCATCGAACCGCATTTTCACCTGGTAGGAGACCTCCAGGTCGGGAGCCTCTCCACCGAGCGCCTGGCAGGCCTCCTCCAGCTCGTCGAGACGACCCGAGAAGCTCCTCGCGATGGTCCGCTCGGAGTTGTTGACGAACCCGTCCACGAACGGCGCGGCATCCCTGAAGTCCTTGTACGTCACCCACTGCGCGCCGGCCGGAGGCTCGGTGGACGGACCGAGGAGCAGGTACTGGCAGAGCAGCACGCTCACCGAGTGGATCGGCCGCACGCCGGCCGGATCGGTCACGCCCCGGGGCGTGACCCTGTGGGGCCGGCCGTAGAGCGGGACCACGGCCGCGCCGTCGTCGACCTCGAAGCCGAGCAGCGCGGCGCGGGCTTCCAGGTCCAGCCCGGCGAGCTTGGCCAGATACATCCTGTAGGTCTTCTCGAAGGCGGGAGACCGCTGCGTCATTTCGGCCTGTAGGGATTGCCGGAGCGCGACGGCCCTGGCCGCTTGGGCCTCAGGATCGTCCAGCGCCCCTGCATGTCGAACCCGTGGACCGGCTGGTTGAACTGGCCGCAGCGGCGCCTCAGCACCTGGCTCCAGTCGCGGTAGATCTCGTGCATCTCGGGCTCGATCTCGATGAGCCAGGACCATCCCCGGATGCAGGCATCGACGAACTCGGGCCTCAGGTCCTTGCGCCTCCTCGTCAGCGGACAGACGTCGTAGAA
>JAFDER010000548.1 GCA_019310245.1 Deltaproteobacteria bacterium | reverse complement strand
AGAGCGAAACCCCCTCCTTGAACTTCGCTCCGGCTTCCTTCTTGTTGTCGGCGAACGCCTCCCCTGGCACTGCGGCAAGCCAGACCAGGACCAGCGTCGCGCCGATCAGCACTGGAATGATGTTTTGTCCCCTAGTTCTCATGGATCAACCTCCTGGCTGCACTATAACCTCTGTTCGGGATAGATCAAAACGGGACCTCGTCGACGAACCCGCCTCCGGTCTTCTTGCCCTTTTTGCCCGGTTTTTTGCCCGGTTTCTTGCCCGGTTTCTTCTCGGGCTTCTTCTCGGGCGGCTGGATCTTGGTCGGCGCAGGCGAGACGGCGGCCTTCTTGAGCTTGCAGGAGACGGACCGCGTCTTGTCGGGGATGAAGGCTCCCTCGCAATCCTCGTAGCCCTTCGCGCTGATCCTGTAGCTGTGGGGTTGCTTGGAGGGCGAAAAGGTCCACGCGTACGGCGCGGACACGGCCTTGCCGTCGAGAGTCACGGACGCTCCCTTCGGCGCACCGGTGAGCGTGATCTTGACCATCGGCTTCTTCTCGAGGGCCGCCTCGAGGCTGCGGTCCTTGTCCGCGATGAACTTGAACTCCATCGTCTCGTACCCGTCCGCGCTCACCTTGTAGTCATGGGACGCATCGTCGTGCGCAAGGGTCCACTCGTGAGGCGGGCTCGAGGCCTTCCCGTCCAGGATGACCGTGGCGTTGGCCGGCGTGACGCGGAGCTTGACGGTGACCGTCTCCGCCGCTGCCGGCGGTGGCTCGGCCGGCGCGTCGACTGCGGCCGCGTCCTCGGGTGGCGCGTCGTCCGAGGCGACGGCGTCTGGCACCTGGTCCGGCTGGGCGGCAGCTTACTCCTCGGCCTCCTCCTCCTCACCCTCACCCTCGTCCTGCATTGTCTCCCCGTCCTTCTTCCCGGCCTCGCCGACGATCGCGTTCAGGTCGGTCTTCTCGTAGCCTCCCGTCGCGCCGAGGTAGATCGTGCGGCACACCACGAAGATGACGATGAGGCCCACGAGCACGCCCGCGATGATGAACCACTTGGCGAAGCGGCTCGGCATGATCGGTGCAAGCGACTCCTCGGAGTGCTCCTGCTTGCCCTTCGGCTTGACCCTGGGCGCCTGCGCCGGCGCCTTCGGGACGATGGGCTCGTCCGCCGGTGCCGTCCCGGCCTGAGGCTTCTCGGCCTTTGCCTCCGGAGCGGGAGCCTTCTCCTCGTCGAACGGCACGGGGATGGTGCCCGGAGGCGACTCCACGGTGCCGGAGACGAGCGTGGAGAACGGCACGGGATCCGCCGGGAGCGAGCTCTTGACGGCGTCCGCGAACAGGCCTCCTGTCTTGAACCGGTCGGTCGGGAACAGGGCCAGCGAGCGGCGTATCGTGAAGTCGAACGGCTTGGGCACCTCCGACCGGATCTCCGATGGATCCTTGAAGCCCGGGATCTTCTCGGGTCTCGGGGGGATCCCCTCCGGGTAGGGCAGCTGTCCCGTGAGCATCTGGTAGAAGATGACTCCCGCCGAAAAGATGTCGGTCGAGGCGTCGGACTTGCCATCCCGCACCTGCTTGGGTGCCCTGTACGGACGGTTCTCCGGCTTGTCCGCCTCCTCGGGCGGCAGGGCGGCCTTGATGTGCCTCTCGCCGATCTCCGCGAGCTTCGGGATGGCCTCCCCCGACGGTCCCTACGATGAACACGTCGCGGGGGGTCAGGTCGGCATTGAACACGCCCTGCTCGTGCGTGGCCTCGAGCGCCCGCAGGATTCCGTGCAGGAGGTAGACGGCGTTGCCGGGTGGCAGCCCCTCGGGGTGCTTCTCGATGACCTCGGCGAGGGAGGGGCCTTCGTGGAACTTCCGGATGATCACGGGAGCACCGGACTCGTCCGTGCCCACGTCGAGGATGGTGCCGAGCGTGTCGATCTCTATCTTGGATGCCTTCTCGATGTCCGCCAGGTACGGGCCGGTGATCTCGGCATTCCTCCCCAGCATGGGGTGGAGCATCTTCAGGGTCACCACGTCCTCGGTCCTCTCGTCGACGGCCTTGTAGACGCCGCCGATCGAGCTGCCTCCGAGGACCTCCGTCACACGGTAGTGCTCGAGGAGCGTCCTGCCCACCATCCGTTCTCCGAGCTCGATGGGCTTGCCCGTGACGGGGCAGAAGTGGAGGATGTCGTCATGCTCCTGTTCGCAATGAGGGCACTTGGGCATTCACACTCTCCGGGACACTCAGGGCATCATAGTTGACGTCCCTTTTCGACGTCAATAGAGGCTTTCGAGGCCTGTTTCCTTTGCTTTCGAGACGGCTGACTCTACAAGAAAAGGTGCGGCCAGTCCACGAAAAGTTTCAATAGATCCAATCGTATTCTCTTGACCATAGACCACGTTCTACTAGACTCGCTTCTTCATGGCCGAGGACAGTCACGAGGCACCGGGGGGAGGCGATCAGCCCGCTCCTCCGGGTGCAGGAGGCCCGGCGCTCGAGGTGAGCCAGGTCCCCATCGAGGAGGAGATGCGCTCGGCGTACCTCGACTACGCCATGAGCGTCATCATCGGCCGCGCGATACCTGACGTGCGCGACGGCCTCAAGCCCGTGCACCGCCGCATTCTCTACGCCATGCACGAGGGCAAGCTGGCG
>JAFDER010000547.1 GCA_019310245.1 Deltaproteobacteria bacterium | reverse complement strand
ACCGTGCCGGAGCCCAGCATCACGTCGGTCCACACGTCCAGCTCGCCCCTCTGCATTCCCTTCATGTAGATGGCCATGAGCAGGGCGCTCATCTGGTAATCGGGAACGTCGCCTCTCGTGTAGGCCTCGAGCAGGCCGCGCATCTCGTCCGGCGCGAGCTCCCCCCCGTCGCGTTTCTTGCGGATGATGGCAGGCACGTCCAGCACGATGGCGAGAGTATATTTCAGCGGCTCGGGATCGTACAGGGGCGAGTCGGGACGTGCTCAGCGCTTCTTGAGGGCGTCGGCGAAGGGGTTGTACGTTCCCGGCTTCTTCGTCACCTCGGGCCTCGCCTCTGGCCTCTTCCTGGCAGGAGGCTCCTTCCGGCCGCCGCCCTCGGAGCGCGCCGAGAGCGAGATGCGCTCCCTGTCCATGTCGACGTCGATCACCCGGACCCTTAACCTGTCGCCCACCTTCACGACCTCGGAGGCGTCGCGCACGAACCGGTCCGAAAGCTCGGAGATGTGCACCAGCCCGTCGCGGTGCACGCCCACGTCCACGAACGCGCCGAACGCCGTGACGTTCGTGACCACGCCCTCGAGCTGCATGCCCTGCTCGAGGTCGGAGATCGTCTGCACGTCCTCGCGGAACTCGGGAGGCCGGAAGTCCTCGCGCGGGTCGCGCCCCGGCTTCCTGAGCTCCTCGACGATGTCCCGGAGCGTGGGCTCGCCCACCTCGCCGTCCACGTAGCGGCAGATGTCGATGCGCGAGATGATCTCCGTGCTGCCCACGAGGTCCTTCAGGCCGACGCCCAGGTCCCTCGCGATGCCCTGGACCAGCCGGTAGCGCTCCGGGTGCACGGCCGAATCGTCGAGGGGGTTGTCCGCTCCCCGGATGCGGAGGAACCCCGCGGCCTGCTCGTACGCCTTCGGGCCCAGCCGCGGAACGTCGAGAAGCTGCCTGCGCCTCTCGAACGCGCCCTTACCCTGCCGGTGCTCCACGATGGATCGGGCCAGCGCCGGACCGATGCCCGCCACCCGCGACAGGAGAGGCCCGCTCGCCGTGTTGAGCTCGACGCCCACGCGGTTCACGCACGACTCCACCACCTCGTCGAGCTTGCGGGCCAGGAGGGTCTGGCTCACGTCGTGCTGGTACTGGCCCACGCCGATCGATTTCGGATCGATCTTGACGAGCTCGGCGAGCGGGTCCTGCAGCCGGTGGGCGATGGAGATGGCCCCTCTCACGGTCACGTCCAGGTCGGGGAACTCCTCGACGGCCAGCGGAGAGGCGCTGTACACGCTCGCCCCGGACTCGCTCACGCTCACCACGATGACGTCCCTCATGCCGGCGGACTCGAGCGTTTCCCTCACGAACCGCTCGGCCTCCCGGCCTCCCGTGCCGTTGCCGCAGGCCACGGCCGCGGGGCGGTGCCTCGCGAGGAAGGCCCCGAGGTCCGCCCGTCCACGCTCCTTCGCCGCGTCGCCCGCCACCAGGTTGAACGTCATGTTCTCGAGGAACGTTCCCGTGCGGTCCACGGCCGCGCACTTGCACCCCGTGCGAAGGCCCGGGTCCACGCCCACGACGGGCCGCGTGCCGAACGGCGCGGCGAGTAGCAGGCTCTCGAGGTTCCGTGCGAACACCTCCACGGCCGCGCCGTCGGAGCGCGTCTTGAGCCCGGAGCGAAGCTCGTTCTCAGCCGAGGGATGGACGAGGCGGCGGAAGCCGTCCTCCACCGCCTCCCGAAGCTGCGCCGCGAAGGGCGAGGCGGGCGCGTGGCCGAACCTCGCGAGGATGTGCGAGACGAGCGGCTCCATCTCCACCTCGACCCCGATCTTGAGGACTTCCTCGCTCTCTCCCCGGGCCACGGCGAGGTAACGGTGCGAGGGGATCGTGGATGCGGGCTCGCTGTAATCGTACCAGTCCTGGAACTTCGTCGGGCCTTCCACCCCCCTGGCCACGTGGGAGACGATCTTCCCCTGCCTCGCATACACATCTCGCACCCGGCGCCTCACGCCGGCGTCCTCGGCCACGGTCTCGGCCACGATGTCCCTGGCGCCGGCCAGGGCCGCTTCCACGTCGTGCACGTCCTTCTCCGGATTGACGAACGCACGCGCCTCCGCCGCGGGATCTCCCTCCCGCGGCTGCTCCAGGATCCTCTGGGCCAGCGGCTCGAGCCCCCTCTCTCTCGCCATCGTGGCGCGCGTCCGCCTCTTCGGCCTGTAGGGCAGGTACAGGTCCTCGAGCTCGGCGCGCGTCGTGCAGGCCAGGATGCTCGCCTCGAGCTCGGGCGTGAGCTTGCCCTGCTCGTTGATCGTGGTCAGGATCTTCTGCCGCCTCTTCTCGAACTCCAGGAGGAACGCGTGCCGCTCCTCGATGGCGCGGATCTGCGTCTCGTCGAGCCCGCTCGTGCGCTCCTTGCGGTAGCGCGCGATGAACGGGACGGTGTTGCCCTCGCCCAGGAGCTGGACAACGGTCCGGACGGGGCCCGCTCCGAGGCCCAGCTCTCGTGCCAGGCCTGGAACGGGATCGAATGCTGCCGTCTCGCTCATCGCACACCCTCGTCAGGAGTGCCGCGAAGCTACCAGGAAATCCGGCGACCCGGCAACCGGGACCACCGTGGGCATTGCATCCCCACGGGTTTGCAATAC
>JAFDER010000123.1 GCA_019310245.1 Deltaproteobacteria bacterium | reverse complement strand
CCTCGTACGGCTTCTGCGTCTGCTCCGCGAGGTCGTCGAAGATGGTGGTGACCTTGTCGGGGTCGTGCTCCTGCAGGACCATGCGCATCTCCCAGTACGACTTGTATCCCAGCTCCGCGGCCGCCTCGTTGCGCAGCTTCACCAGCTCGAGCACCTTGGGGGCGATCCTGGCCCCGATGGACTTGTGGGAAACCCAGACCTGCTCGCGCAGATTGCTGTCCGGAGAGGAGCGGAGCACGTCCTTGACCGCGTTGCGGTTGTACTCCTCGTCGCCCACCTTGGCCCGGTGCGTGTTGAACTCCTTCTCGATCTCGGTGCCCAGAGCGACCATCTTCTTCATGAGGTCCCCGGAGATCTGGTTCTCGGCATAGTCGTTGTAGAGCAGGATCACCTGCCGGGCGAGGCGGGGGTCCTTGATGGCGCCGGCGTCGTAGATCTCCTTGATCTCCTTGTACTTCGCCTCGTCCGAGAAGTACGTCCGGAGCTCGAGCTCGGTCTCCTCGGCGGCCTTGTAGGCATCGTCCTTGCCCGTCGTGTACGCCTCCCAGTACGCCTCGTTCACGGCGACTTCCAGCCTCTTGGCCTCGGGGATGACCTCCTCGATGAAGGCCTGCATCCTCTCGGTCATGATCTCCTCCTCGGTCTTGGGCGGAGGCGGCGGCTCGGCAGGCTCCTGCGTCTTGGGCTTGCATCCCGGAGACGCCAGGACCCCTGCAAGGAGAATGGCGAGAGCAACTGTCGCGTGTGACGCTTTCATGGCTCCTCCACGTGTCTGATGCATGATTACCCGCTCCCCAGACGCTGATCAACCCAAATCAGGACCAGTATGATAGGATGCCGGCCATGGAGCCGGCCCAGATCCTCATCGTCGACGATGAGCCCAACATGCTCAAGGTGCTGGGGGCACTGCTCAAGCGCGAGGGTTACCACATCATCGAGGCGATGAACGGGGAGGATGCCCTCGAGCTCCTGGAGGAGCACCACGTCGACGCGATGGTCACGGACATGAAGATGCCCGGCATGGACGGCATGCAGGTGCTCGACACCGCGCTCGATCGCCACGCGGATCTGCCGGTCATCATGATCACGGCCCACGGCACCATCGACACGGCCGTCGAGGCGCTGAAGAAGGGCGCCTTCGACTACGTCACCAAGCCCTTCGAGTGGAGCGAGCTCAGGAGCGTGATCGCCAAGGCCGTCCAGACGGTCAAGCTGGGCTCGCGGGAAGTGGGCGTGGAGTCCATCGTCATGGGGCACGAGGGGAGCGCGGTGAAGGACATCAGCCTCATCGGCTCGTCCGAGCCCATGCAGCAGGTCTTCGACGTCCTCGAGAAGGTGGCGGACACGCCGTCCACGGTGCTCATCACGGGCGAGAGCGGTACGGGGAAGGACCTCATCGCCAAGGAGATGCACGCGCGGAGCCGGTGGAGCGAGAAGCCATTCATCAAGGTCAACTGCGCGGCGATCCCCTCGGAGCTGCTCGAGAGCGAGCTGTTCGGGTACGACAAGGGCGCGTTCACGGGCGCCGTGTCGACGAAGCCCGGAAGGTTCGAGCTGGCGCACGGCGGAACCCTGTTCCTCGACGAGATCGGGGAGATGAGCCCGGAGATGCAGGTCAAGCTCCTGCGCGCCGTGCAGGACAAGGAGTTCGAGCGGGTCGGAGGCCTGAAGACGTACAAGGTGGAGACGCGGCTCATCACGGCCACGAACATCGACATCAAGAAGGCGGTCTCGGACGGGAGGTTCCGGGAGGACCTCTACTACCGCCTCAACATCGTCAACATCGAGCTGCCTCCCCTGCGCGAGAGGCGATCGGACATCCCTCCCCTGTGCGCGCACTTCCTGGGCCGCTTCAACGAGAAGCTCGAGAAGAACGTGGGCGGGTTCGACGAGCAGGCCAAGGCCCGGCTCGAGTCCTACGACTGGCCGGGCAACATCCGCCAGCTGGAGAACCTCATCGAGCGTGCCGTGCTCTTCGACGGCAACGGGCTCATCGGGCTGGACGACCTGCCCAACGAGGTGCTCGACGGGGAAGCGACCCACGAGACGTCAAGGGTCCCGGCAGAGGGCATCGGCCTCAAGGAAGCGGTCAAGGCGGAGACCTCGCGCATCGAGCGCGAGCTCATCGTCCGCGCCCTCGAGCAGACCAAGGGCAACGTGACCCAGGCAGCCCGGCACCTGAAGATCAGCCGCAAGTCGATGCAGATCAAGATGAAGGAGCTGGGTTTGCGGGATGACAGCCCGCGCTAGAACGGCCGCGGCCGCGCTCGTGCTGGCCGCGCTCATGGCGGCGCCCGGAGCCTCCTCCACGATTCTCGTCAGGCTCGATCTCGCGGCTCTGGTCGCGGGCAGCCGGCTCGTCTTCGAGGGGACCGTCATCGAGCGGGTGGCCTCCTGGAGGGACGGGCGGATCGTCACGCACAACACGCTGTCCGTCGACGAGGTGCTCAAGGCCGACGAGGAGACGCCCGCCACTGTCTCGATCGCGACCCCGGGCGGCGAGGTGGGCGACGTGGGGCTCTGGGTGCCGGGTTCGAGCCGGTTCGTCGTGCAGGAGCGCTACCTGGTGTTCGCTCGCAGATCGAAGTCCGGCTGGAGGGTGACGGGCATGGCCCAGGGCTGCCTGCGCATCGTGACCGACGATGCGGGCAGGGACTGGGTGCTCCCACCCGCGGCGGCCGGGCTCGTTGCATGGAAGGACGGCGTCCTCGTACCCGCCCACCCGTTTCTGACCAAGCCCGTGACGCTCGAGGACCTCGAGGGCAGGATCCTGGAGCTCGACCAGGCAGCGCCATGAGGAGGGCGCTGCCGGCCTTCATGGCGCTCGCGTGCGTCGCGGCAGAGGCGCACGCCTTCAACCGCGCCTTAACCGAGAGGGGTGCGCCCCTGCACTGGGTCGAGGAGTGCGTCTACTTCACGCTGGCCGCCCCGGGCAGCGACGACGTGGACGACCTCGAGGCGCTGACCGAGGCCGTGCGCCGCGGCTTCGAGGTGTGGAACGTGGACTGCTCGGCCATGCGGTTCGTCTACGGAGGGGACTCGGACTGCCTCGAGGCGGGTTTCACGCCCGGTCGGCCCCATGCCAATCTCGTCATCTGGCTCGAGGACGAGTGGCCGTACGATGTGGATCTGGGCGATGCGCTTGCCGCGACGAGCGTGTACTACAACCCGGACACGGGAGAGATCCTCGACGCGGACGTTGAATTCAACGGTGTGGACTTCGAGTGGACCACGGAGGGACTGCCCGGACGGCGGGACGTGTGGAACACGATGGCGCACGAGGCCGGGCACGTGCTCGGGCTGGATCACGTCGACATCGAGGAGGCCACGATGTACGTCTTCTCCGTGCCTGGAGACACGCAGAAGCGGGACCTCGACCCGGACGACGTGGACGGCGTGTGCACGATCTACGCGCCGGGAACGGATCTCGAGCCCTGCCCCCCTCCTCCGGGCGATGGCGCGCTGTGCCGGGGAGGCTCCAGCGGTTGTTCCTGTGCGGTTCCGGGCGGTGCAGGCGCCGCTCCGGCCCGCCTCGCCCTGCTCGTTCTCATCGCCGTCACGGCGATCGCGGTTGCAAGCAGGCGGCGCAGACCGGGAGCTCGCAGGACCCGTCGGCGGGGCGCCCGGAGCGCGGGCGTGGGCGCAGGTTCTGACTGCAAGGCGATCCGCCGGACCGCCGGCCCTCGCAGGCACGCGAGGCCCGTTCCGGAGGAGCGCCCGGCCCCGCGGCCTCGACGACAAGCGCGCCAAAACGACGTGCTTGCCGCCGACGACGGCGGCACCGCGTCCAGCCGAGGCGGGGCCGTTTCACGCCACGAATGAACGGACTCGGGGACGCCCGGGTGCCTGCGGCAGCGATGAGATGCGCTTGCGATGCAGCGGCGCATGCGCCGCGCCCATCGCAAGCCCTCGACGTGAGTGGCCGCGAAACGGTCCTGATTTCTCCTTGCAGACGTTCGGGTTAGAATCGGTGGACATCTGTGCACCCCGACGAGAAACGCGGCGACGATCTGGCGCCCCGGAAAAGATCCCAACGAAAACAGAGCAGTGCAAAAAAACCACGCGGCCGCGGTTGATGGTCGCCCCGGACTCTGGCCATATCGAGTGAGCGGGCGGGAAGTGAGGTCACGATCAAGCGCCTTTCATTTCACCGCATCCACGGACACGATGATAGGGGAGAGTGAGTTGTCGAACGAGCGCGAAGCCTGGACGAATGCCGTCGAGACGATCCAGGGCAGGCAGGAGGGCATGGACCTCTGGCTGGGCCAGGTCGACTGCGTGGGCCTGTCCAACGGGCGCCTTCTTCTCAAGGTGCCCAACAAGTTCACGCGGGACTGGATAGCGGACCGGTACCTGTCGTCCATCCTGCGCGAGATGAAGGGCATCGTGCCCGAGAACGTGGAAGTCGAGTTCCGCTTCGAGAGCACCCGCTCCGGGGAGCGAAGGAGGCCAATACGGCCGCCGGCTCCCGTCCAGGCCAGGTGCTTGGCGGCACCGAAGGCGGCCGTGAATCCCCGCTTCACGTTCGATGCGTTCGTGGAGGGTTCCACGAACCAGCTCGCCCTCTCTGCCTGCAAGGCCATCGCCCTGCAGGCGGGGAAGGCGGTCTCTCCGGTCTTCATCTGCGGTCCGAGCGGCGTGGGCAAGACGCATCTGCTCAGCGCCGTCTACCACGAGATGAAGGGGGTGAGCCCGAAGGGTCCCGTCGCCTACGTCTCCTCCGAGTCCTTCATGAACGACTTCGTGGAGTCCATCTCGGCCGGAAAGATGCAGGAGTTCCGGGAGCGCTACAGGCGGGACTGCGGAGTCCTGCTCGTGGACGACATCCAGTTCATCGCGGGCAGGGAGCGCACGCAGGAGGAGTTCTTCCACCTGTTCAACGAGCTGTACAACACCGGCCGGCCCATCGTGATCTCCTCGGACAGGCCTCCGCGCGAGATCGGAAAGATCGAGGAGCGTCTGCGCTCGCGCTTCGAGTGGGGCCTCATCGCGGACATCCACCCACCAGAGGTGGAAACGCGGATGGCCATCACCCTCAGGAAGGCCTCCGAGATGGGGATCGAGCTGCCCCGTCCCGTGACCGACTTCATCGCCGAGACCGCGACGGGATCCGTGCGCAAGATCGAGGGCGCCCTCATTCGCCTCGATGTCCAGTCGAGCCTCAGCGGCCGGCCGGTCACGCTCGAGATGGCCCGCGAGGCGCTTGGAATCACGACGCCCAGTCGGGGCAGGAAGGTCGCCGCCGAAGACGTCCTCAGGCACGTGGCCTCATCGTACGGCCTGAAGATCTCCGATCTCAAGGGTGCACGCAGGCACCGGTCCGTCGCGCGCCCGAGACAGGTGGCCATGTACATCTGCCGCAATGTCCTGCACATGAGCTATCCCGAGATCGGCGAGCGCTTCGGCGGCCGCGATCACACGACGGCGATGAGCGCCTGCAAGAAGATCACGTCTCTCATGGGAGAGGACGCCGAGCTGAGGGCGAACGTGGACTCTCTCTCCCGCGAGCTCGACACTCAGGGTTGTTGACCGACACGTCATTGCCCTACACTGTGGCCCGTGGAGACGTATCGGACCCGCTCGGTGCAGATTCCCGAGCAGTATGCGAGATTCGAGCGCGACATCCGCGCCCGGGAGCGGCACGTCGACGTCATGGTGGTCTCGTGGGTCGTCATGGGGGTCTTCAACGTCCTGTACGGCCTGGGCCTCTCCGCCATCATCGTCATGGGCGCCGGTTCCATCTCCGGGAACGATCCGACCCTCAGGATCGTGATGCCCGTCTTCGCCGTGCTCGTCCTGCTCGCCTGCATCGGCCTGAGCGTGTGGTACCTGCTCACCGCGTGGGGTCTGCACAGGCGCAAGCGCTCGGCCAGGATCTCCTCGTACGTCCTGGCGGGCCTCCTTGCCTGCACCGTGTTCCTCCTGCCCCTGAGCCTGTACGCGTACTGGGTCCTCGTGGGCTCCATCGCCGACATGGCCTTCGGCAGGTTCTCGCCGGCGCCCGGCAATGGGGGGAATGGGGTCAGACCCCGACTCCCCCGGACGAGGAAGCCGAGGGGGCCGCGCGACGTGGAGGTCGTTCCGCCCGAGAACAGGACCTACCGTCCCAATGCCGGAACCTACCCGAAGCCGCACGTGGCGGTCAGGACGCCGCCTGCGGGAGTGCCGCGCTACGTTCCAACGGCCAGGCAGGAGCCGGCCGCGCGCACGAGCATCAGCTCGATGGAGACCATCAACGACATGCCGGCTCCGCGAACGGGAGGCAAGAACAAGAGCTCCTGAGTCCCGCCGAGGGGCAGCCTGGTCCGCATGCATGAGCGGACAGAATTGCGGGGGGAATCCGGGTCGCAGGGGTGCTACGGGGAGGTGGGTTCGGAGCAGTAGCCGGCATCGCAGGTGCAGCCGGGGCCGCAGTCGTCATCCGTCATGCAGGGCAGCATGCAGACCGCATCCACGCACTCCCATCCGAAATCGCAGTCGCCGTTGGACAGGCACTGGGGCTCGGGCAGGGGCGGGTCCTCGTCCTCGACGCAGGCGCCGTCGTAGCAGACGAACCCCTCGCCGCACTCCTCGTCGGAGATGCACTCGGAGGTGCCGACCGGCACGCAGGCCCCGTCGACGCACTCCTGGTCGCTCCCGCAGTCGGTGTCATCGATGCACGTGCCCGGATCGGGCATCACGCACTCGTAGTCGATGCAGTGGGCGCCGGCGGTGCAGTCGTCGTCCGTGATGCAGTCGTCGCCATCCTCCAGGAAGCAGTAGCCCGAGGGTGCGCAGAAGAAACCGGCCGGGCAGTCGGCGTCCTCGAGGCACTCGACGGGATACTCGACGGGCGGGTCATCGACCGCGGGCGGCAGGCACATCCCGCTGTCGTCGCAGATCGTCCCGTCGGGGCAGTCCGCATCATCCGTGCAGCCCGAGGGCACGCACCCCAGCTCCGTGCACACCTCGCCCTCCGGACAGTCCCAGTCACCGGCGCAGTCCCCGAAGTCAGGGGCATGCGCCTCCCTGCATCCCATGCCGTCGCAGTGGTAGCAGCCGTCCTCGTCGCAGTAGTACCTCTCCGATTCGCAGCCGCAGCCCGGGAGCATGAGCAGCACGGGAACGGCAAGCGCGAGAGCAATGGTTGTCTGGCTGAATTTCATCTCGACGCCTCCTTCGTTGCGGGGGCGGTGCACCCGCGTCGCATCCCTGGACCTTCAATAAACGTGCCACCCCTGCCTCGGGTTCTTCCGCGCCGTTCTTTTTCGCAGAAATCGCAGAAAACGGCTCGATTGCCCGCGGATCTTGCATTTTCGACCTGTGCGAGCCTTCCAGCCGACGTCCGGAACGCCCGATGTGTGAACGCGCGAGAGGCCGGTGTCAAGCTCCGTTCACACTCCCAGGCCATGAAGTGTGGCCGGGAGGCGTCTTGCCCATCAGGCCGTGATCGGGGATAACAGACGGCATGAGAGCTTCCCTCATGGCACTCGTGGCGGCGCTCGCGGCGCTCGGGTGCGCCTCCCGGCAGCCCACGGACACGCTGGCCGAGGCGCTCGACGAGGCATCGCGGGCAATGCAGGAGAAGGATGCCGCCCTGCTCTTCTCCATGCTCGACGAGAAGCTCAAGGTCGGCATGAGCGAGGAGAGCCTGTCGAAGGATCTCGACAGGAACGAGGCCGAGTACAAGGAGCTTGCCTCGCTCATCTCGAGCCCCGCGAAGGTGCAGTTCCTGGCCCACGTCCAGACCAAGAAGGGGAAGAAGCTCGATCTCGTGCTCGAGGGAGAGACATGGAAGCTGGCCACGCCCATCAAGACCCAGCAGTCGGCCACAGATCCCGTCCAGGCGCTCAAGAGGCTGGCGGACAAGCTCCGCTCGCTGCGCACCCATCTCCTCGAATCCGGCCTGCTCGCCGAGCAGCACGAGAAGGGATTCCTGGCACTGCTCGAGAAGCTGGCAAGCGAGATCGACCAGATCAAGCCCGAGGACCTCGTCCTTGCCGAGGACAGGTGCTACCTGAACCTCTCGTCGGGAAGGAAGATCGAGCTCGTCCGGGAGGGGGACAGCTGGAAGGTCTACTCCATCTTCCCGGCCATCGAGTTCAGGTAGCTCCCCCGCTGCCCGTCGATCCCCCGCCGCCCACTCCGTGTCCCTGAGCCTGTCGAACCCGCTTCACTGAGCTTGTCGAAGTGAGCCCCCGTGAAATTCGAGTGTGGTGGTGATCTACTTGAACTGGAACGAGTTCCCTATTCCTTATTCCTTGGAATAGGTCCCCCGCTCCTCGAGCATCGTGGTCACGTTCCTCATGGTCTCCGTCACGGCCGAGAGGGTCTCGTCCGTCTTCTGGATGTGCGCCTCGGCATTCGCGAGCCCCTGCGTCCCGGCCTCGAGAGCGCCCTTGAGCTCCTCGGTCTGGCCCTGCATCGTCCCGAACTCGGCGGCGAGCTTCTCCTTCTCGGCCGTCAGGTCGCCAACGGAGCTCTTGAGCTCGTCGATCGAGACCTCGAGCTCCGTGACCTTGCCCTGGAGGTCCTCGATCTGCTGCTCCTGGGAGGCGGACTCCTTCATGAGGGCCTTGTTGATCTGATCCTTCTCTCGGATCGTCTCGCTCGTCTCGCCGAGCTTTGCCTCGTACTCGTTCTTCTGCGCCTCG
>JAFDER010000546.1 GCA_019310245.1 Deltaproteobacteria bacterium | reverse complement strand
CCATGTGAGCGACACCTCCGCATCCGCGTACTGAACGAGCTTGAACAGCGCCACGCCCTGGAGGAAGTGGGCCTGGACGTGCTCGGGATCGGCCTCGAGAGCCGCCTCGATCTCGACGAGGGCATTGTCCAGCTCGTCCCTCTCGATGTAGCCCTGCCCGAACGCGGCATAGAGGTTCGCCGTGGGAGGCAGCTTCTCCTTCGCCTGCTCGAGGATCACGAGAGCGTCCGAGACACGGTCGATCTCGAAGTACATCGAGGCGAGGTCCAGGTAGGACTGGAGGTGTGCGGGATTGAGCTCGATGGCCTTCTTGTATGCAATCGACGCCTGCCCATCGTCCTTGAGGGCCTGCGTGTAGCGTCCTATCAGGTGGTGGACGCGGTAGTCCTCGGGATGACTGCCCAGGAGGCCCTTGAGCAGTGCGTCCGCCTCGGTGAATGCAGCGAGCTCGATCTGGCACATGGTGATGCCAAGCACCGCGTCCTCGTTGTTGGGTGCAACGACTCTCGCCATCTTGTAGCGGCTCAAGGCCTTGCCCGGTTCGTTTCGCATCAGATGGATCTGGCCCAGGCCGATGAGCGCCTCCGCGTTGTTCGGGTCCATCTTGTCGGCCTCGGTGAACAGCTTGAGGGCCTTCGTGGTCTCCTGTCTTCCGAGGTAGATCTGCCCGAGAAGCGCATCGACCGTGCTGCTCTGTGACGGCCCGAGCTTGCCCTCGCCCACCTTTGCGATGCCGTCCAGCATGACCTCCGCCTGGTCCACCGTGCCCTTCCTGAGCAGGAGCTTCGCCTTGAGGATCTTGCTGTCCATGTGCTCGGGGTGGGACTCGAGCATGCTGGTCAGGAGCTTCTCCGCATCCTCCGTCTTGCCCTGCATGAGCAGGGCCCTGACCATCCCGAACTGAGCGCGGGCAGAGTCCTTCTCCACACCGGCCAGGGCGCTGTAGGACTGGAAGGCCTTGCTCCCGTCCCCCTTCCTGAGACCGGCGAGTCCGAGGAGGGCCAGGATGTCGACGTCCTTGCCGCCAAGGGTACGGTTCAAGCCCTCGAGCTTCGAGATCGCGGCCGCCTCGTCCTTCCGATCGAAGATCAGCTTGGCGTTGAGGGCAAGCACTTGCTCTCGCTCGAGATCCTTGCCGAGGGATACTTTCCTGAGCTCCGCCTCGGCGATCTTGTCGAACGTATCCAGGTCGCCGAACCGGATCTGGAGCGAGTATGCGAGATACACCGTGTAGGCCCGCACAACGTTGTCACTCGTTGCGCGCACGCTCTTCTGCAGGCGGTCCACCCCGCTGCTGTACGCCTCGAAGTTGTCCCCGGACAGCCCCTTGCCAACGTCGGCCAGCATGCTGGCGCGCTCGGCCATCATGGCGTCGATGTCGCGGCCGATGAGCTTGGAGCCGAACTTGTACACGTCCATGTACAGGCCAGTGAAGTACAGCGCCGCTCCTCCACCTCCCAGGGCGATCAGCATGAGGAGGATGAGGAGGCTTCTCATGCTCGATCTCGGCTTCTCCTCCTCGGCCTTTGCGGGAGAGGCGACCGACGAGGCGGCAGGCGCGCCCGAGTACCTCTCGGAGGCCTGCCCGGCGGCGAGGGAATCGAGCTCGAGCCCTGCATCCTCGTCCCCTGCTTTTCCGCCGCGGTACTTGCGCTCCGGAAGGTCCACGCCGGCCTCTCCCACGTCGACACCATCGGGGGAATCTGCCAGGCTGATCTCGCCGAAGCTCGTGCCTCCCGCTGATCCGACGGCCTGGGCGGGGCCGGGCTCGGTGGCGAGATCATCCACCTCGCCGCCGCCAGGGTCGACAGCGGTAGGCTTGCCTGCACTCGAGATCGTCTCGTCCGTGATCTCGGCAAAGATGTCCCTGCGATCGCCTCCCTTCTTCACCGGAGGCTGGGCCTCCGTCGGGGCGGAGGGGCTGGGAGGCAGGTCCAGGGAAGCGAACGGGTCGGCCTCCCCGGCAGCCGCGCCGCCTCGCCTGGTCGGCAGGTCCCTCAGACCCGGCAGGGGGGCCTCGGTGACCTGCGCCCCAACGGCATCTTCGGGCGCCGCCTCCGTCGCCACGGGACCCGGCAGGTCGAGACCGCCGAATGGTTCGTCGGTGGCCGGCTGGTCCGGCTTGGGTCCGGGGAGATCGAGACCGCCAAACGGCTCATCGGCTGCAGGTGCAGCCGGCTTGGGCTCGAGTCCGAGAGCGCCGAATTCCTCGTCGCTCGCAGAGGCGCTCGGGCTGGCCGCCAGATCGAGCGTACCGAACTCCTCGCCACCAGCCTTCGATCCCACATCCGGTGCCTTCGGAGCCAAGACCGGTGTCGCCAGCACTGGAGGGAGAGGCGTCGGACCCTTCTCGACAACCGGCATGCCCAGCGCGGTCGGCGTGGAGGGTTTCCTGGGAAGCTCGAACTCCCCGAGCACACCATCGTCCTCCTTCTTCGGAACAGGGGGCATGGCACTGGCCGAGGGAGCGGGCTCCAGCTCGAACTCGTCCTTGACGGCCTGCGACTGGGGCACGGGCAGACCCGCGCTGGCGAATGGACTGGCACTGGAGCGGGCAGATCGACCGCAGAGGGTGGAACGGGAGGTTTCACCTCGGTCTTGGCCACGGGAGACGGCATGCCCAGCATCGTCTCATTCTTCCTGGCCTCCTCCGACCGCACGGGCGACGGCATGCCGGCGATCGTTCCCTTGAGATCCTTCGCTGCTCCGATCTTCACCCTCGGCTTGACCGGAGGCACGGACGGCGCCCTCGGCTTGGCTGACGGAGCAACCTCTTCTGCGGGCGGAGGAGAATCGAGCTCGAAGTCATCCTCTCCGATGGTCGAAGCCTTTGGAGCAGGGAGGTCCGGGCCACTGGGAGCACCTGCCCCCCCGACGAGTTCGAAGGCATCGTCGAGATCCATCACCGGTCGCGGCGTGGGCAGATCCGCTGCCTGTGGGACGGGCTTCCGAGCCTCGTCAGGAGGCGAGCTGAGGTCGAACTCCTGGATCAGATCCTCCTCGCCGGAACGTACGGCAACGGGCAGATCCTCGGACGCCGAGCTCTCGTCCCCGCCCGGTGGCGCCATGGAAAGAACCATGTCTCTCGGTGCGTCGGGGATCTCCTTGCCGGGCATGACGAGGGGCGGTGGAGCATCTTCGCCGGTCGTGATGACGATGACGTTCTTGCATTCCCGGCAGCGCATCTTCATGGATCCGGACCTGAGGAAGTCGTCGCGGATGTCGTATCGCTTACCGCAGTGAGGGCAGTCATATTTCATGGTTTTTCTGGATTCCTTCGAAGATAGAACTATAACATCGAATTTGACTCGAATTCTACACAATACCTGCAATGCACATGGCCATTCGCTTCACGATATTCCCGACCGGCAACGCCGGAAGTCCGTCGGTCATCGTCTTCGACATGGAGAAGATCCTCATCGGCCGGGGGAGCATCTGCGATCTCCGCCTGCCCCTTCCCGGTGTTTCGTACCATCACGCCACGGTGGAGATGGACGGCGCGCGGCACACGATCCGCGACGAGTCCAGCACGAACGGCACCACGGTCAACGGGGAGCGGATCCCTCCGGACTTCAAGCAGGTGATCCGCTCCGACGACGTCATCGAGATCGGCGGGTTCAAGATCGTTCCGGCACTCTCCGTACCGATGGAAGGAGCCCACAGCGACGAGCGCACCGAGAGGGTCGCCCGGACCCTGCTCAGGACCACCTCCGATGTCCGGGGGCCGGCCAGGCTCGAGGTGGTCGAGGGACCTGACGCCGGTCTGTCGATCGAGCTGGGGCGGGAAGGAGCCGAGCCCATCGTGCTGGGCGGCGGCGAGGGGTGCAACGTCCGCCTCACGGACCCCGACGTGAAAGGAATGCGTGTCGAGGTCCATCACGGCATCGGAGGCTGGACCCTCGTGTCCGACGGCGAGGGACAGGTCCCGGTCCGGCTCGTGGAGGGCGGGACCGTCGAGTTCGGAGCCAACCACCTCGCCTTCCATGATCCCCTCGAGGCCTACTATGCCACCCTGCTCTCTTCTCGTGAGGACCTCGAGATCCCCGTCGCACAGGCAGTGCAGGATGCCGACGACGAGGAGGATACCGAGGAGGACGCCCGGCAGGCGCCGATGAAGGCCGGTGCGGAGCTCCCGCCGGCGCCAACGGTCCCTCCCGCAGACGAGACGATCACGAGCAGGACCGAGGTCGTGGGTGCGGACGGGGAGCAGGCCAGGATGCCGGAGTACAGCTGGATCGTCGTCCTCCTGGGCATCGTGTCGTTCCTCGCATCCCTGGGTCTCATACTGCTCCTCATCTTCTAAATGGGCCTCCAGCATCATGTTGCCCACGACCTACGTATTGGGGTTTGACATGCGCCCGCCGCCCCTCTAAGCTACCGATTTCATGGAACCTGTCATCGGCATTGATCTCGGAACAACCAACTCCTGCGTGGCCATCCTAGAGGACGAGCGACCCATCGTCCTCACCGGAAGGGGGTCCGCCAAGAAGGTCCTTCCCTCCATCGTGGGATTCACGGAGAAGGGCAAGAGGCTCGTCGGACTGATCGCCAAGAGGCAGTCCGTCACGAACGCGGAAAACACGATCTACGCCGTCAAGAGGCTGATGGGCCGCAAGTGGGACTCGCCCATCGTGGCGAGCGC
>JAFDER010000122.1 GCA_019310245.1 Deltaproteobacteria bacterium | reverse complement strand
CCACGCCGCCGAAGTACCCGGTGATTGTCTCCTGGCCGCCCAGGTGGCAGTTCGAGCCGTCGGTGCCCTTCGTGTCCATGGTCTCGACGAAGCTCGCGCCGAAGATGTTCATGGCGGCGCCCATGGCGTAGATGTCCCCGTCCTCGAGCTGCTCCTTCATGCTGCGCACGCGGATGAAGCGGCCCGGCATGAGCTCCTTCTTCTCGATGGCCTGCTCGAACTGCACGCGCAGCCACGGGAAGTACTGCACGGCGCTCACCTCGAGCGTGACGGGGCTCTCCTCGTTGAACGTCGTCGAGGCGGCCCTGTCGCCGAGGACGCCCTTGCGGTAGTCCTCGATGGACGTGAAGGCGCCCCTGTCGCGCTCGGCGATGAAGAACTCGAGGTCCTTCACGTACGGGTGATCCAGCTCCCGCAGGTGGTTCATCTGGTGCTCGAGGCGACCGGCCTCGCGGGCCCTGGCGTTGATCTCGTCCGGGGTCCCGTACTTGGTCACCACGTCCAGAAACTCCGAGATCACCGGGTTGTCGGGGTCCGTGAAGAACGCGTTCAACTCGTCGAGCTTCGCGACGTCGATCTTCAGCTTGTCGCGCAGGTCCTGTGCCATCTGGATCCTCCTCGTTACTTGAGCTCTGCAAGCCCCTCTTCGAGCTTTGCCAGCTCCGACTTCTTGATCGTGAACTCGTTCTCCTTGGCGGGGAACGTTCCGTCCTTGACGTCCTTCCTGTATTCGGCGAAGGCGGTGCCCATGATCTCGACGAGATTGCAGTACTGCTTGCAGAACTTGGGCTGGAACGCCTGGAAGAGCCCCACGACGTCGTGCATGATGAGGAGCTGGCCGTCGCACACCGGCCCCGCGCCGATGGAGAAGACGAGCACGTCCACCGATTCCCTGATGTGCTTCGAGACGGCCGTGGGCACGCACTCGAGCAGGATCCCGAACGCGCCGGCCTCCTCGAGCGCCCTGGCATCCTCGATCATCGCCTTGGCGCTCTCCACGTCCTTGCCCTGCACCTTGTATCCACCGAGCATGGCCGATGACTGGGGCGTGAGGCCGATGTGCCCCATGACGGGAATGCCGGCGTTGACGATGGCGCGGACCGTGGGCGCGATGCGGACGCCGCCCTCGAGCTTGATGGCGTCCATCCTGCACTCCTTCATGAACCGTCCGGCGTTCCCCACGGCGTCCTCGGGGCTCTTGTGGTAGCTCATGAAGGGCATGTCGCCGATGAGGAACACATTCGGAGCGCCCCTGGACACGGCCCGGGCGTGGCTCACCATCTCGTCCATGGTGATGGGCATGGTGTCGGGGTGGCCGTGCATCGTCATTGCGGCCGAGTCGCCCACCAGGATCATCTCGATCCCCGCCCCCTCCATGAGCTGTGCCGACGGAAAGTCGTATGCCGTGAGCCAGGATATCTTCTCGCCCTTCGCGCGCATGGTGTAGAGGTCGGGGATCGTCATCTTCCTGCGGTCTGCCATGTGGTCCTCCTGCGGTGACGGAGGCACAACGATGGACCATGGCGTCCTGCATGTCAATCTGACCCCGGGCGCGAAACCGAACGTGAATGCAGCGTGCCGGAGGCATCACTAACACAAGCGGAATCAGGGGGTTGGAGAATCACCCGGTGCCCGCCGTCATGGTGCGCGGGCATTGCAGGGGAGGGCTCAAGTCCCGACTTGCGGGTTTCCATGCATGAGTGATAAACAGAAAGACGGATGATGGGATCGGCTGGATGGGGGAGGACGATCGCCGTGGTCATTCTCGTGACCGCCGTCGCCTCCGCATGCGGAGCCAGGGACTGGAGGAGGGCTCTGCTCAAGGCCGGCGCGATCAACGTCGGCGAGGCCGTCGAGGAGGCCCTCCATGACAGCGTGTCCGTGATGGATGCCTCGTTCTCGCCCGACTCGTCATCCATCCTGATCCAGGTGCTGTCCCTGACGAGGGGCACCGGATCGCTCTGGGTCTACTCGATCGAGGACGGATCGCTCGTCGAGAACGGCCTCAGGCCCGGCTGGACGCTGGAGACGGCCGCGTTCCTTGCGGACTCCAAGCACCTCCTGCTCGCGACAGAGCGTCCGGAACCGCCGACGTTCCGGCTCTACCAGACACGGGTCGGCTCCACCGAGTGGGCCAACCTCACCGACATGATCCCGACGAGCTACGTCGAGACCGTCCGCGTGGCCCCCAGCCCGGACGGAAGCACCTTCGCCGTCCTGTCCGCGGGCGAGGGTCATCCCGACGTGATGGTCTCGAGCGGAGGCGACGTGATCGTCGAGACCCAGGTCTATCCCGGGTTCGTGGACATCGTCGGCTGGAGCGCGAAGGGCGGCGTGCTTTATTTCGAGTCCGACATGCCCCTGGATCTCGGCCTGACCATGGAGGCGCGCGAGAAGAACATCGCGTGGGACGAGTCCATGCGCGACGGCGGCAAGACCAGGATCTTCGCCCTGTCCATCGAGACCGGCGCCGTCACGATGGCGGATGCGGGGGACGTGCCCGACCCGACCATCTCGCCCGATGGCAAGTGGAAGCTCCACGTCATCCCGGTCGGCGAGGCCGTCACGGGCCTCTTCCTCACCGCCAGGTGACAAGGAGTGTTCCATGCGAGTCCTGTCGATCATGATCCTGGCCGCGCTGACATCGGCCGGGTGCTCGAAGAAACCCGTTGACGAGGAGCCTCCGCCCCGCATCACGTACACCGAGGAGCGGGAGCCGTGCGAGGAGTACGATCACCTGAGAAGGGCGTACTTCGGAGACCTTCACTCGCACACCGGCTTCTCGTTTGATGCCGTCTCCTACGGGAACCACCATCCCCCGTCGGACGCCTATGCCTTCGCCAGGGGAGGGACCATCGGCCTGCCTCCCATCGACTCGGACGGGGAGTACGAGCGGGCCGTCGCCCTGGCCCGGCCGCTGGACTTCGCCATGGTGTCCGACCACGGCGAGTTCATCGGAGAGGTGGGCGTGTGCACGACGCCAGACTCGGGCGGGTACGACCACGAGACGTGCCAGTGGCTGCGCGACACGCCCGAGGACGCGGTCGTGGCCTTCGGCATCCAGACCGCCTCGAACGATCCCGTGAGGGTCGTGGACTGCGACGGAGACCTTGGCTGCGTCGAGGACGCGGCACTCGAGAGGTGGCAGGCGATCCAGGAGGCGGCAGAGGAGCACTACGACCGCACGGCCGCCTGCGGATTCGTGACCTTCGTGGGCTACGAGTACACGAACACCTTCCAGGTGAGCAACAACCATCGCAACGTGGTCTTCCGCAATGCGGACGTTCCTCCTCTGCCCACGACGTACTACCAGGCGCTGACGCCATACGACCTGTGGGCCGAGCTCGCGGATCAATGCCTCGATGCCGGCACGACCTGCGACGTCATGAGCATCCCGCACAACATGAACCTGTCGAACGGCAGGATGTTCGTCGCGGACTATCCCGGGGCGGGAACCCTCGACGAGGAGCGGGACGCCGCATCGCTCCGGGCTCGGCTAGAGCCCGTGGTGGAGATGTACCAGCAGAAGGGGGACATGGAGTGCCGCAACGGGTTCGAGGGGCTTCTCGGAGATCCCGATCCGCTGTGCGACTTCGAGAAGCAGTGGCCTGTGGACGCCGAGGACTGCGGAGAGGGCACCGGCAGCGGCGGCATGAGGCTGTGGGGCTGCGTCTCCAGGTACGACTTCGTGCGCAACATCTTCAAGCTCGGCCTGCAGGAGGAGGCTCGGCTCGGCGTGAACCCCTACAGGATGGGCGTCATCGCCGCCACCGACACCCACAACGCGATTCCCGGCATGGTGGCCGAGGACGACTACCACGGACACGTGGGCATCGTGGACGACACGCCCGAGGAGAGGCTCTCCACCGGCACGATCACCCACGACCGGCTCATCAACAACCCCGGAGGCCTCGCGGGCGTGTGGGCCGAGGAGCGCTCCCGCGACGCGATCTTCGAGGCCATGCGCAGGGGCGAGACGTTCGCGACGAGCGGGCCCCGCATCCAGGTGAGGATCTTCGGGGGGTGGGACTATCCCGAGGACCTGTGCGCCGATGACGATCGGGTCGCCGAGGCGTACGATGGAGGCTCTCCCATGGGAGGCGACCTGCCCGCGATGTCCGGCGGGGACGCGTCGCCGCGCTTCGTCGTCTGGGCGCAGGCGGATCCGCTCGGAGCGCCCCTCCAGCACGTGCAGATCGTGAAGGGGTGGATCGACGCGGACGGCGAGGCGCACGAGAGGGTCTTCGACGTGGCGGGGGATCCCGGAAGCTCCGCCTCCGTGGACACGGACACCTGCACGCCCTCGGGATCCGGCGAGGAGATGCTGTGCACCGTGTGGACGGATGACACGTTCGATCCCGATCAGCCCGCGTTCTGGTACGTCCGTGCCCTCCAGAACCCGACCTGCCGATGGTCGACCTGGGAGTGCATCGGGCTCGATCCGACCGACAGGCCCGCCGTGTGCGACGACCCCGACCTGATCCGCACCGTCCAGGAGCGCGCCTGGTCGTCGCCCGTCTGGTACTCGCCCGCCCCGTGATGTACATTGGCTCGTGGCCAAGGAGCCCGAGATGATCACGCGCATCCTGCTCGTCGCCCTGCTCGCGTTCTCGCTCGCGGCCTGCGTGGTCGTGACCGACCCGGGGCCCGCGACTCCCGATCCCGCTGCCCTGAGCCCGTCGAAGGGCAGCCCCGAGCCCGCGCCGGTGGACGACTGGAAGCAGTGCCACGAGGCCGAGGACTGCGTCCCCGTGGGCTGCGGGTGCTCCTGCAGCGGGTGCGGCGGGTTCTCCTCCGAGGACATCATCAACAAGGATCACGAGGATGCGTGGTACGAGAAGAAGGGATGCGAGCCCGCGCACGTCTGCCCGGAGGTGTGCTGTCCTCCCATGACCATCGTGTGCCAGGACGGGCAGTGCGGGGTGGTCGCCGGCGAGAAGAAGAACGTTCACTGATCCCGGAGGCCGCGATCGATACGCCATTCGAGAGATCCTACTGGGTCGTGCCGGGCAAGCTCCTCGCCGGAGAGGTGCCCGCTCCGCGCGATCCCGAGGCCGCCCGTCTCAAGCTCGTCGACCTGCTCGGAGCGGGCATCAGGTGCGTGATCAACCTCACGGAGGAGCACGAGACGGACTACGCGAGCGCGTTCGAGAGCATCGCGGTGGGCATGGGCATCGAGGCGCGTCACAAGCGCTTCGCCGTGCCGGACATGGAGCTGCCTGCCATCTCCCTCATGACGCACATCCTGGACGAGATCGACGATTCCATCGACGAGGACATGCCCGTCTACGTCCACTGCCTGATGGGCATCGGGCGGACCGGCACGGTCGTCGGGTGCTACCTCGTGCGCCACGGGCTGGCCACGGGCGACGACGTGCTCGCAAAGATGGGCGAGCTGCGCAAGAAGGACCCCTCGTCCTACATCCGCTCGCCCGTGACGGACGGCCAGTGCGCGTTCGTGCGATCGTGGCACATGTACCGCTAGTCCTACGTTTCCACTACACATTGCTGGCTCTCTGGTCTATGTTTCCCGTCGTGACGCCCCCGGAGAAAGTCGTCGAGACGCTCATCGAGCTCACGAAGAAGTTCACGCAGGACCTCCCTCTCGAGCAGATCCTCAAGGAGATCACGGGAGCATGCCTGGAGCTCTTCCCCGGCAACCACTGCTCCGTTCGCGTGCTCGACGACGAGCAGACGGAACTCGTCTGCGGGGCGCGCTCGGGTGAGGGGTCGGAGTCGCCTCCCATGGTCTTCAAGCGCGGCGAGGGGATCATCGGCTGGGTGGTGGACTTCAACTCGACGGCCCTCATCCGGGACACGGAGACCGACGCCAGGTTCAAGCCGGGAAAGAACCAGGGCTTCGGCATCCGCTCCATGCTGGCCGTGCCCATCCGGGTGGGCAAGAAGGTCATCGGAGTGCTCGCCGTCACCTCGGCCCGGCCGGACGTCTTCACCATGGAGGATCTCGCCCTGATCCAGCTCCTCGCGAACGCCTCGGTGCCCATCATCGAGAAGGCGAGGCTGGAGAGGCTCTCCCCGTTCGACGATCTCACCCTGGCCTACAAGGAGATCCACCTCATCTCCCGTCTCGATGGGAACATGGAGAGCGCCAGGAGGCTCGAGAAGCCCCTGAGCATGATCGTGCTGAGCCTCGACCGGCTCGACGCCGTCTACAAGAAGCACGACTTCAACGTGGGCAACCAGGTCCTGCGCCGGTTCGCGGACCGCGTCCGCGAGCTCAGCCACTTCACGAGCTGGCTCGTGCGCCGGGGGATGGAGTCCTTCGTGCTGGTGCTTCCGGACTCGGACGGCGCCGTGGCCCACCAGCACGCCGTGCTCCTTTGCGAGAACCTCGAGAAGCATCCGCTCACGCTCCCGGACCACCCGGACATTCAGCAGCTCACCTCGATCGGGGTCGGCACCTGGGACGGCGAGGAGAGCGGGGAGGACCTGCTCTACCGGGCCGAGGAGGCCAGCCTCGAGGCGCGGATCGCCGGCGGCAACGCCGTGGTGGCCGCTCCCGACGGAGCCGCCCAGTAGCGTCCTCCCGGGGACAGGCTCCCTACCTCCAACCCCCCGTTATCAAACACCAATCAGACACAACCGCGAACATTTTCCATTCAGTTCCGCTCCCGGATGACATCAACCATTCTGCGCAATGCAAGGCACGTATTTGCTACTGTCGTTCATCATGATAGACCAGGCATCGGAGACGTTGCACATGGGGAGGATGACATGAGGCACGTTGTGATCTCCGTTCTGATCCTGGGAGTCCTCACGCTCTTCGTGTGGGGCTGCTCCGACACCGGCTGTCCCGAGGGCTACATCGACTGCGCTGGCAACTGCACCGAGCTCGCTGGCGATCCGGACAACTGCGGGGGATGCGGCCAGGCGTGCGGACAGGGCCACGTGTGCACGGCCGGCGCGTGCGAGCTCACCTGTCCCGACGGGATGACCGTGTGCGACGGCGTGTGCCGCGACCTGATGACGGACTTCTACAACTGCGGCACCTGCGCGCTCACGTGCGCGGCGGGCTACGTGTGCACCGACGGCGGTTGCACGCCCGAGTGCCCGGACGGCTACACGGCCTGCTCGGGCTACTGCAAGAACCTGCAGAACGACCCATCGAACTGCGGCGAGTGCGGCAGCGCCTGCGCCGCGGGCGAGGTGTGCATGGCCGGCGTCTGTGAGTTCACGTGTCCCACGCCGTACATCGACTGCTCGGGCTCGTGCGTCGACCTGGACACCGACCACATGAACTGCGGCGCCTGCGGCAGCGCCTGCCTGTCCGGGCAGATCTGCAGCGAGGGCGCGTGCACGAACTCCTGCGTCGCTGGCCTGACGCTGTGCTCCGGTGCCTGCGCGGACCTGCAGCGCGATCCGCAGAACTGCGGCTCGTGCGCCACCCGCTGCGCCTCGGACCAGGCCTGCGTTGGCGGCACCTGCATCCTCGCCTGCACGCCGGGCTTCGTGGACTGCTCGGGCTCGTGCCGGGACCTGCAGACCGACAGGATGAACTGCGGCTCGTGCGCCACCGAGTGCGCCATCGCCGAGGTGTGCAACGCCGGCGTGTGCACGTTCATGTGCCTCTCGCCCCTGACGGACTGCAGCGGGATCTGCACGAACCTTGCCGACGATCCCGACAACTGCGGCACGTGCGGCACCGTGTGCGACGAGACCCACGCCACGGCCTACTGCGCCTCGGGCGCGTGCGGGCTCGTCTGCGACACGGACTGGGACGACTGCGACGTGGACGTGACCACCGGGTGCGAGGCGCCGCTGGCGTACGACCTGGCGAACTGCGGCACGTGCGGCACGACCTGCGGCACGGACGAGCTCTGCATCTCCGGCTCGTGCGAGCCCATCACGGGCGGCGGCCCGAGGAACATCCTGTTCGTTTCCGACGTCACCACGGACACGAACATCCCCGACGCGCTGCGGGTGGACGGCCACACCGTGGTCGTGGTCACGGGCGACTACGCCAGCGGCAACGCCGCCCTGCTGGGATCGCTCTCCGCCTACCACATGGTCTACTGGAGCGCCACCGGCCCGGGCTTTGGTGACGTCCACTCCCCGACCGTCATCGCGGCCCTCGAGACCTGGGTGACGTCGGGCAGGTGCGTGTTCGTGACCGGCTACGACTCCATCGCCTCGCCCATGGACACGGCCCTGATCGGATTCGTGGGCGGGACGGGCTCGCGCGACGTTCCCGGCGCGGTGGGCCCCGTCTCCTCTGCTCCCAACAGCCTGAACTACGGCATCACGGACATCAGGGGCGTGACCCCGACGGGTGGCTACAGCGACAGGGACGCGCTCACCGGCCTCACCGGGGTCACGGTGGCCGCCTACTCGAGCGGATCCACGACCGAGGCCCAGTGGACCGTCCGCACGCTCGGGGCGGGCCAGATCGCCTACGTGAGCAACGGCAGCAGCAGCACCACCACGCCCATCGTCTCCTGGACGACGACCACCTCGGGCGGGGCCGGCGCCTACAACGCGGCCCTGCGCAACTTCGCCTTCAACTGCCCCTGACCCGACAGGCCACGAGCATGGACCCCGCGGCCGGGCTCCTAGATCCCGCCCTTGATTCCTATCGAGGGAATGATCGGCAGGCCGTTGACGTAGGCCGACTCGGAGTAGTCGTAGTTGTACATCACGAACTCGGGGTTCTTCGAGTAGTAGACGTTCATG
>JAFDER010000545.1 GCA_019310245.1 Deltaproteobacteria bacterium | reverse complement strand
GGGCCTACACGTTCTACGTTGCCGTGGTCGTGGGTGGCCTCGTGTGGTTCGTTCGATCACAGCAGCGGAAGGTCGACCGCAAGCACCAGGAGTGGGTACGTGAGAAGGAGATAGGAGAGAAGCTGCGCCAGGCGGACAGGCTCAAGGACGAGTTTCTGGCCAACACGTCCCACGAGCTGCGGACGCCCTTGCACGGGATCATCGGCATCGCGGAGTCGCTGGTCGACGGCGTCACGGGTGAGCTCGCGGGGGCCACGAGACGAAACCTCTCCATGATCGTCTCGAGTGGGCGCCGTCTGGAGGGGCTGGTCGACGACATCCTCGACTTCTCGCAGCTGAAGAACAGGGCCCTGACGCTCAGCCGTAGACCGGTGGACCTCAGGTCCTTGACGGATGTCATCCTCACCCTGTCCCGGCCCCTCGTGAAGCAAAGGGCCGTCGAGCTGGTCAACGAGGTCCCGGAGGATCTGCCCATGGCGGATGCCGACGAGGATCGGCTGCAGCAGATCATGCACAACCTCGTCGGCAACGCCGCCAAGTTCACGGAGCAGGGAGCCGTGAGGGTGTCTGCGGTGAAGCGGGACGGCATGCTGGCCGTCAGCGTCACGGACACAGGAATTGGCATCGAGCCTGCGAACCGCCAGAGGATCTTCGAGGCTTTCGAGCAGGGCGAGGGGGACACGACTCGGGTCTACGGTGGAACGGGCTTGGGCCTGACTGTCGCCCGCCAGCTCGTGGAGCTCCATGGGGGCTCCATCGAGGTGTCGTCCACACCGGGCGAGGGCTCCGCCTTCACCTTCACCCTACCGGTTGCCTCGGGACCGGCCACTCCCGACGTGCAGTCCACCCGCGTGCCGAAGGTGCGGATCCTGGAGAGCGTGTCGGAGAGCGGCGAGCTCATCCCGCCGCCGAGGTCCGTGTCGGGGAGCGGGGCGCAGGCCTGCTCTAGGCTTCTCGTGGTGGACGACGAGCCGGTCAACCGGCAGGTGCTCATCAACCAGCTCTCGCTGCACCCCTACGAGATCATCCAGGCCTCCGGTGGTGAAGAGGCCCTCGAGGCCCTAGAGCGGGCTCAGCCGGATCTCGTGCTGCTCGACATCATGATGCCGCGCATGTCGGGCTACGAGGTCTGCCGTCGTCTCCGGGCGACCCGTTCGGCCTCCCAAATGCCGGTCATCTACCTCACCGCCAAGGACCGGACGAAGGATCTCGTGGAGGCCTTCCAAACGGGAGGCAACGACTACCTCACCAAGCCCATCACGAAGGAGGAGCTGCTGTTGCGGGTGAAGATCCACCTGGAGCTTCTCGATGTGAACCGAAACCTGGAGCGCAAGGTGGCCGAGCGCACCGGGGACCTGTCGAGGGCCAATGCGGAGCTGGAGCGGCTGGCGTCACTGGACGGGCTGACGCAGATCCCGAACCGCCGGCTGTTCGACCAAACCCTGGCGCGGACGTGGGCGGATCACCGGCGGCGGGGGGCGGAGCTGGCCGTCATCCTGTCCGACACGGATCACTTCAAGAGCTACAACGACGCCAAGGGCCATCAGCAGGGCGATGCCGCTCTCGTGGCGATGGCCCGGGCCCTGCAGCGGTCGCTCCAGCGAGTCACAGACTTCGCCGCCCGATATGGTGGCGAGGAGTTCGTGGCGATCCTACCTGATACGGCGGCGAGCGAGGCGGCGGCCATTGGCGAGAGGATGCGCCAGGCCGTGCTCGGCCTGAAGCTCGAATACGAGGACTCAGAGGTCAGCCGGTACCTGACGCTCAGCGTCGGGGTGGCATCCACGGTGCCTCCGAGGACCGGAGAGGCAGCCACCCTGGTCGAGAAGGCCGACCGGGCGCTGTACCAGGCCAAGGAGTCGGGCCGCAACCGCGTGATCGTCGCCGGCGACTGACTCACGGACGGACCCCGCAGTCTATCCGAAGGCCGCGTCCGCACGTGTTCCGAGGGCGCCGCCTCTCTCGCATGGTACGATCGCTGCCCGCGGAGAAGCGAAGCCCATGGGCGAGACATTGTTCAAGAAGGTCTGGGACGCGCACACCGTGCGCAGGCTGCCCAGCGGCCAGACCCAGCTCTTCGTCGGCCTCCACCTCGTGCACGAGGTCACGAGCCCCCAGGCCTTCGACGAGATCCGCTCGCGAGGCTGGCCTGTGCGGTTCCCGGAGCGTGTCTTCGCTACCGTGGACCACGTCGTCCCCACCACGGGTCGCGAGCGGCCCTTGCTGGACCCTCTCGCCGAGACCATGCTCTCGACTCTCGAGGCGAACTGTCGGGAGTTCGGCATCCGGCTCGCGGACCTGGAGAGCCCGGAGCAGGGGATCGTCCACGTGATCGGCCCCGAGCTCGGCCTGACACAGCCCGGGATGACCATCGCCTGTGGAGACAGCCACACCTCCACACACGGCGCGTGCGGCGCCCTGGCGTTTGGCATCGGCACCTCGCAGGTCAGGGATGTCCTGGCCTCCCAGTGCCTCGCCCTGGACCCGCTCCGGGTCCGGCGGATCCGGGTCACAGGGAAGCTTGGACCCGGCGTCTTCGCCAAGGACGTGGCGCTCGAGATCATCCGCAGGCTCGGGGTCAAGGGGGGTGTGGGTCACGCCCACGAGTACGCGGGTCAGGCCGTCGAGGACATGACGATGGAGGAGCGGATGACGCTCTGCAACATG
>JAFDER010000544.1 GCA_019310245.1 Deltaproteobacteria bacterium | reverse complement strand
TCGGGAACCGGAAGTGCGGATTCGAGCCGGACTTCGACCGCGGAGCGAGCGGCGGTGTCAACCACAAGTCACACCCTGGTGTGGAGGAGCGGACCCGCTCAGCCGTGCACGTGGTCCCCGATGCGGCGGGCGCGCTCGAGCTCGTCGTCCGTGAGCGGACCCTGGGAAAGGGCGGCGAGGGCCTCGTCCATCTGGAGGTCGTTTGCAGGACCGGTCATGCACAGATCCACGGCGGGGTGCGTGAGCACGAAGCGATAGCACTCCGTGGCGGTGAGGGGCTTCTCGCCCGGAGGCATCTTCGAGGCCTTGAGCAGCTTGCCCCACCGGGTGGCCGTGTAGGTGGTGATGCCGACGCGGTTCTCGTCGGGAAGCAGGGGAAAGACCTCGGTCTCCGCGCCGCGGTGGGCGGCGTTGTAGCGGATCATGAGGATGTCGATGGGCGAGTCGGCCTTCTGCGCGAGGGTGCCGTGGAACCTGCGGTTGTGTCCGGACAGGGCGATGTGGCTCACCCTGCCCTTCTCGCGCAGCTCGAGCGCGCTGTCGACGACCTTCTTCCATGGACCGAAACTGTGCCCGCCCAGGATGAGCACGTCCGCGTGGTCGATCCCGAGCGCCCGGAGGCCCCTCTCCAGGGATCCGGGGATCCACCAGCCGATGTGATCGTAGGACTGGATGGCGATCACCAGCTTGTCGCGCTCCGTCTTGACGAGGTGGCGCAGGGCGTCCCTCATTCCGGCCTTGCGCTGCCCCCAGTAGAAGTAGTTGACGCCGTGCTCGTGGTAGGCCTTCTCGACGGCCGTGGCCGGGACGCCGTAGCCGGCGGCCACGCCCAGTCGGCTCACCTTCAGGCCCGTGCGGCCCAGCGTCGTGTGCTCGCGAAAATCCATGCTCATTTCTCCTCGAGCTTCTTCGTCCAGAAGTCGAACGACCGGGCGGGCGCGAACACGTCGATGCCGATGGAAGGCGTGTCCAGTGCGTTCTCGATGAGATGGGGCTCGCCGCCGGGGAAGAAGGCGGAGTCTCCCTCTGAGAGGATGGCCTCCTCGCCGGAGGCCGTCCTGACCCTCATCTTGCCCCTCGTGACCACGGTGACCTGTGACTGCGGGTGATCGTGCAGGGGCGAGGCGTGTCCGGGAGGCTTGACGAAGTACTCGATGGACACCTCCGGCTCGCCGCACAGGTTGACCCTCTTCCAGTCCGGCTCGGGCTCGTAGGTCTCTGCCTCGTCGAAGTGGATCACCTTCATCGCGTCTCCTACTGCTCCTCGTACGCGCCGAGGTCGCAGGGTCCGGAGCGCGGCTCGCCGCGCTGGTCCGTCTCGGGACAGTCCGCACCCGAGTCGAGGGCCGGGCTCCCGTCGCCGATCGCCATGGTCGGGGTGGGCCCCCCGTTGTCCGCGAGGGTCTCGAGCAGGGGATCGGCGAACGTGATGTCCTCGGTGCAGGGCGTGTCCGGGTTTCCGGAGAGCCTCTCGGCCGGCCACTGGATGTTGCGCGATCCTCCCATCGTCTTGTGGCATGTCATCCCGTCGTAGGAGTCATCCGCGGCGTTGTAGGCGAAGATCGAGTTCGTGATGGTCATGGAACAGCGCTCGCCGCAGAAGATCGCGGGGCCGTAGTCGGCCGTGTGGTCGGCGAACGTGCAGCTCTCGATCGTGACGTGCGCCTGCCCCACGAACAGCGCCCCGCCGTTGCCCGGCGTCTGGTTGCCCTGGAACGTGCAGTTCCGGATGGCGATGGGGTCGTCGGCCGAGATGAAGATGGCGCCCGCGTGGTGATCGGTCATGTTGCCCGTGAAGGTGGAGCCGATGAGCGTGAGGGGGGCCTCGCCGTGGTACAGGGTGCCCGTGCCCGTGCCGTCGCCCTCGAGACGGTTGTCCCGGAAGGTGCAGTTGCGGATGGTCGAGCTCCCGCCCGGGTAGGAGTGGCGGAACACCGTGCTGCCGTGCACCGTGGCCGTGTTGTCCTGGAACGTGCAGCCGCACATGACGAAGGGGCGGACCTCGATCTCCCGGTTCATGCCGTCGATGTAGACCGCGCCGCCCAGGCCTCCCTGCTCGGCGCTCCCGCCGTGGCCGAAGGCGTCGTTTCCGGTGAACGTCGAGTTCACGATCGTCATGTTCGATCCGTTGACGTCGATCGCGCCGCCGTTCGAGCCCGAGTTGGCGATGAACGTCGAGCCCGAGACGACGACGTCCTCGCAGCCTCCCGCGTAGAACGCGCCCCCGCCGACGTCCGCGTCCACGGCGGTGGTCGCGTTGTTCTCGAAGTGGACGTTGATCACCTTGAGCGCGCCGTACCACGGGTGGTAGATGCCCGCGCCGAACTCGTCCGCGCGCGCGTCAATGATCGCGATGTTCTGCACGGTGAAGTTCACGTAGTGGTCCAGCGAGAAGACGCGCGTCGACTCGCCGCCGCTCAGCGTGATCTCGCCTCCGCCGTCCACGATCACGTCGGACTCGACGAAGAGCTCCTCGGTGAGCGTGATCGTGTGCTCCCCGCCGCAGTCGAAGGTGATGGAGCCGCCGGATCCCGAGTTGAGCGCCTGCACGGCGTCGCGCAGTGCGGACCCGGTGCACGAGTCCCCCGTCCCCGTGCCGACCACCTCGATCGGCGCCACCAGATCGACAGGCACAGCCGCGCCGGGGCACGCCTCGGGCGGCGGCGG
>JAFDER010000543.1 GCA_019310245.1 Deltaproteobacteria bacterium | reverse complement strand
CGCTTCCACGGAAGAAATGGGCGACGCGATCTGTGGGGCGATTCTGGAGCTTTCGTAGTACGGAGAGGTCAAGGAGATGTCGTATCCCTACAGAAGCAGGGTCCTCGACAGGCTGGGAGTCAGGTCCTGGATCAACGCGAAGAACTGGTCGACCAACATCGGAGGCAACTGGATCGACGATCGTGTGCTCGATGCCATGCACGAGGTAGCCAAGACCTTCGTGGACATGCACGACCTCTACGCGAAGGCGGATGCGCGGACGGCGCAGCTGTGTTCGGCGGAAGAGGCCCACATCACCACCGGCGCCGGGGCCGCCGTCGAGCTGGCGGTGGCCGGATGCATGGCGGGAAGCGACTACGGCAAGTGGATGAGGCTCCCAGACTCAGGCGGCATGCGAGACGAGGTCCTGCTGCCTCGCGGACACTACATCGCCTACACCCCACAGTGGAAGGCGGCCGGCGCCAGAACGGTCGAGTACGGGCTCGCCGGGACCCTGAAGTCGTGCAAGAAGGAGATCGAAGCCTCCATCACGGACAGAACCTGCTGTCTCTCCTACACCTTCTCCTACAACGACACCCCCAGGGGAGACCTGCCCTTCGAGCAGATCGTCGGGTTCGTCACGGCCCTGGAGATCTTCCTCGAGGAAGGCGACGGGCTCTATGACGAGCAGCTGAAGATGGCGGAAGGGATGCGGGAGAAGCTCAGTGGCCTCGCGGGGATCGCCGTGTCCATCATCCCGAACGACGAGAGCTACCACGAGCATCCCATGATGCCGCACGTTCCCAGGGTCCTGATCGAATGGGACGCCGAAGAGATCGGGCTCACCTCGGAGGATCTGGACGTCCACATGGCGGAAGAGGACCCGCCCGTGTTTCTGCGGGACGTTCACTACTTCGACTACTACACGAACAAGCAGTGGCGGCTCATCGACACGTTCTTCCTGCGTCCCCCCGAGGTCGAGATCGTCGTAGAGAGGCTCGAGCGGGTCTTCACGAGACACAGGAGGAGGTAGGACCCGGCAAACCCCTTTCCCCCTCCCGGGGAGAGGGATAGTGGAGGAGTCCCCATGTCCCATTGTCGTCGTGCTTGCGCACTGTTGCCTTTGTACCTGCTTGCGGCGTGTGGCGCTGCCGAGCGTGATCCGGACACCCTGACTCTGGTGGTCACCGGCCAGGCGCTCATCAAGGTCGACCCCAGGCAGTCGTGGGAAGACCCATTCGGCACCCTGCGCCCGATGGTGGAGGCGGCCGACGTCGCGTTCACCAACTTCGAGATGGCGATCAACGGTCCCGACAACGAGTGCAACGTCCCCGAGGAGTACGTGACCGTCCTCGGCCAGCCACGGATCCCTCGCGAGCGTCAGCCGGGCAACGCCAGTACCCCGCACGCAGTCGCGGCACCGGTCATGGACTTTCTCGCGTCCATGGGATTCGACCTGATGTCCCTGTCGAACAACCACATCTGGGACCTGGGCGAGTGCGGCGTCCGGGTGACCCGGGCAGCCGCTGACCAGTACGGCCTGACCCATGCCGGGGCGGGACCGACCGTGGAGGCGGCCACGGCTCCCGCCTATCTGGAGACGAAGGGCACGACCTTCGCGCTGCTCGCCGCCACCACGAGCCACGACGAGCGTGAGTACATCGCGGCCAACGTGAATGGTGTATGGACCGGACACCAGGACGATTGGGATCGCAACATCGCCGCCGTCCGGGAGGCGGCGCGGAACGCCGACATCGTCATCTACTACCAGCACTTCCAGATCGACGTCGACGAGTTCGAAGGCCTGGCCGATGGTGAAGCGACGGCCGACGGGCACATCAAGGTCGACGACGTGGCGCAGTGGCAGACGGAGTTCGCGAAGGCCGTGATCGATGCCGGCGCTTCGATGTACATCGGCAACGGTCACAGGGGCTTCGACGGAGTGGAGATCTACCGGGGCCGTCCGCTCTTGCGGCAGATCGGCGGCCTGGCGTATCAGGGGCTCAATCCGAACATCGGCCACTACGACCAGCACCGTCCGTGGGGGGGCGTGTTGGCAAGAATGACCATCGACGGCCAGGCGGTCAGCTCCATCGAGTTTGTTCCCCTCGCGTTGGATGAAGGTGCCGGCTACCGCGACGAGTCCGACGACGTCGAGTTCCTCACGAGGCGTGGCTTGGCCGAGGTGGCCACCGGTGAGACCGCCGCCCAGATCCTTCAACTGCTCGAGGATCTGTCGGAGGAGTACGGTACCGAGGTCCAGATTCGTGGGGAACGGGCGTTCGTCGAGATAGGAGGCGTGGAGTGAGGCCACGAGCGTTCTCCATCGTGGTTCTGGCCGTCTGCGGACTGCTCGCGGACGGCACCGTAGCTCGAGCAGGCCCGGAGGACGCCGGCAGCGGGTGGGTCGACCAGGAAAGGGAAGGGTCCAGGACAGGAGCGATCACCTCCACCATGGCATCAAGCTCGTGAACAAGATCGCCAACCTGCTGGGGCACGTCCTCTGGACCGCCGACGCCGCACCGACGAGGCAGACGGAGGCCGTGTTCGAGATGCTGAGTGAGCAGCTCGAGGCACAGCTGGCCCAGCTCGCCACAGTGGTCGACGACGAGCTCCCGCGCTTCAACGAGGCGCTCCGCAGGGCCCGCCTCGACCCGATCGACGTTCCGACCCATCGTCCTGACTGAGGAGG
>JAFDER010000542.1 GCA_019310245.1 Deltaproteobacteria bacterium | reverse complement strand
AGGAGGCTGACACATGCCTAGCTTCGTGAACCCGGAAAAGTGTGATGGTTGCAAGGCGCTCGACAAGACCGCCTGCCAGCACATCTGCCCGAACGATCTCATGTTGCTGAACAAGGAGACCGAGAAGGCGTACAACCGCGAGCCCGAGATGTGCTGGGAATGCTACAACTGCGTGAAGATCTGCCAGCCCCAGGCGGTCGAGATGAGGGGCTACGCCGACTTCGTGCCGATGGGCGCCACGGTGACGCCGATGCGGAGCACGGACTCCATCATGTGGACCGTGAAATTCCGCAACGGCATGCTCAAGCGCTTCAAGTTCCCGATCCGCACCACCCCCGAGGGCAAGGCCGAGCCGAACGGCGGCTTCGACGAGGGTGACGGCGATCTGAACAGCCACCAGCTGTGCACCGGACCTGTCTCGCACGGTCTGGACAGCCTGACCGTATTCAAGAAGTGAGGAGGTGAATCATGGGAACCGATTTCGAAAATGTTGAAGTCACCACCGACCTCCTGATCCTGGGAGGTGGTATGAGCGCCTGTGGGGCGGCCGTCGAGGCGGCCTACTGGGCAAAGAAGAACAACGTGAAGGTCACGCTCGTCGACAAGGCGGCGATGGACCGCTCCGGTGCCGTGGCCATGGGCCTGTCCGCGATCAACCAGTACGTGGGCATCAAGGACGGCGACAACACCCTCGAGGACTACGTGCGTTACGTCCGCCAGGACCTGATGGGCGTCACCCGAGAGGACCTGGTCGCCTCCATCGCCCGCCACGTGGACTCCTCGGTGCACCTGTTCGAGAAGTGGGGCCTGCCCATCTGGACGGACGACAAGGGCGGGTACGTGCACGAGGGCCGCTGGCAGCTGATGATCAACGGCGAGTCCTACAAGGTGCTCGTGGCCGAGGCCGCCAAGAACGCCCTGGGCATCGACAACATCTACGAGCGCATCTTCATCACCGACCCGCTGCTCGACGGCGACAAGATCGCCGGCGCGGTGGGCTTCAGCGTGCGCGAGAACAAGTTCTACACGTTCAAGGCCAAGGCGGTCATCGTGTGCATGGGCGGCGCCGTGCACGTCTTCAGGCCGAGGAGCACCGGCGAGGGTCTGGGCCGTGCCTGGTACCCGCCGTGGAACTCCGGCTCCTCCACGTACTTCACCCTCATGGCCGGCGCGGAGCAGACCTGCCAGGAGGTGAGGTTCATCCCCGTGCGCTTCAAGGACGCCTACGGTCCCGTCGGCGCGTGGTTCCTCCTGTTCAAGTCCCGCGCCACCAACGCCATGGGCGGCGAGTACATGGTCGAGCGTCGTGACGAGCTCGAGAAATGGGCTCCCTACGGCAAGACCAAGCCCATCCCCGCGAACCTGCGCAACTGGCTGGGCATGCTCGACGTGATGGAGGGCAAGGGTCCCATCTACATGAGGACCGACGAGGCCATCCAGAAGATCGCCGCCGCCGAGACCGACGAGAAGGCTCGCAAGAAGAAGCTCAAGCACCTCGAGAACGAGGCGTGGGAGGACTTCCTGGACATGACGATCTCGCAGGCGCTCCTGTGGGCCTCCACGAACACGGCGCCCGAGGAGAAGTCGTCCGAGATCGCCGCCGCCGAGCCCTACTTCATCGGTTCGCACTCCGGCGCCTCCGGCGCCTGGGTCTCCGGACCCGAGGACCTGGCCGGCGGGACGCCCTACTTCTGGGGCTACACCAACATGTCCACGGTCAAGGGCATGTTCTGCGCGGGTGACGCGTCCGGCGCCTCGAGCCACAAGTTCTCCTCCGGCTCGCACGCCGAGGGCCGCATCGCCGCCAAGGCCGCCGTGAAGTACATCGTCGACAACAACGCGCAGCCGAACGTTGAGCCGGCCAAGGTGGACGAGCTCAAGGAGAAGATCCTCAGGCCTCTGCAGGTGTACGAGGACAACTACAAGAAGACGACGGACCCGGACATCAACCCGAACTACATCCGTCCGAAGATGTTCATGTTCCGCCTGCAGAAGATCATGGACGAGTACGCCGCCGGCGTCTCGGCCCAGTTCTCGACCAACAGGTCCCTGCTCGACAGGGGCACCGAGCTCCTGACCTTCCTCAGGGAGGACTCGGACAAGCTGGCTGCCGAGGACCTGCACGAGCTGATGCGCTGCCATGAGAACATCCAGCGCATGTGGCAGGCCGATGTCCACGTCAGGACGATCATCTTCCGCGAGGAGACCAGGTGGCCGGGCTACTACTTCCGCGCCGACTTCCCCACGATCAAGGACGACTGGAAGTGCTTCGCGAACGCGACCTACCACGCCGACAAGGACGAGTGGGAGATGAACAAGCGTGACATCCTCTCGTTCATCGACTGAACTGCGGACCACCTAGTGCTTTAATCAAGGGCGGCCCCGCTCCGGCGGGGCCGCCCTTTTTTGTCCGTGTTGACATCGGGGGTGCACGGACCGATATTGCATGGGTCGCGAGGACGCCATGAGCACGAGCGAGAAGCCCAAGTGCCCCCACTGCGAGCAGCCCATGAAGCGCTGGAGGACGCCGGAGTTCGGGACCTGGTCCTCCGAGTGGCTCTGGGTGTGCTTCAACGACGAGTGCTCCTACTTCCGGGACGGCTGGGAGTGGATGGCCGGGAAGTACAACGTGAGCGCCTCGTACCGCCACAGCCTCGATCCCGGGACCGGGGT
>JAFDER010000121.1 GCA_019310245.1 Deltaproteobacteria bacterium | reverse complement strand
CTGGCCGAGCGCCTGCCCGGCCGGCGTCAGGCGGGGAGCTTGCACCTGCTCGCGGCCATGGTCAGCGTTCCCGAGACCCTGGCACACAAGGGGCTCACGCTTCTCGACTGCAACACCGGGGCGCTCGCCGGACAGATCCTCGGCATCCTCACGGGCACGGGACACCGCACGTTTCACGTCGATGCCGACAAGCAGATCCCGGCGTTCCCGGACAAGGACGTGCCTCCAGCCCACAGAACCGTCGCCCGCAAGAAGCAGGCGCCTGCGAGGCAGCCCAGGCCCTTCCAGATGCAGACACCCGCGACCGGACGCAATCCGGCTCCGCCCGTCCCGCCCATGATCTCGAGAAACCCCTGGACGCTGGACCCGAAGCGCTACTCGGTGCTGGCCGGATCGGGCGTCAACCTCAACGAGCTTGCCTCGAGGGGCAAGCTCGACCCCCTGATCGGGCGGAGACACGAGCTGGAGTCCATCATGGACATCCTGGGCAAGCGGCGTGGCAACAACCCGTGCCTGCTGGGCGACCCGGGGGTGGGCAAGACGGCCATCGTCGAGGGCTTCGCCTCCATGATCGTCCGTGACCAGGTCCCCGAGAGGTTCAGGGGCCGGATCCTCGTCAAGCTGGGCATCACGGGCCTGATGGGTGGAACCGGCGTGAGGGGGGCGCTCGGCGAGAGGCTGATGACCCTTCGCACCGAGGTGGAGAGGGCGTCCGGCAAGATCATCCTGTTCCTCGATGACGTGCACGAGGTCCTCAAGGCGGCCGAGGCCGGAGGGGAGGGGGCGATCCAGGAGCTCAAGGAGGCCATGGTGCAGGGCTTGCTCCCCTGCGTGTGCACCACCACCCAGGCCGAGTGGAAGAAGATCGGCGAGTCCTACCCCGGGCTGGACAGGTGCCTGACCCCCGTCCTCATCGAGGAGCCGGACGACCAGGAGACCCTGTCCATCGTCGGGATCCTCAGCGAGAAGTACGCATCGTTCCACGACGTGAAGATCGAGGACGGCGCCATCCACGCCGCCGTCACGCTCGCCGCCAGGTACATGACCAGCAGGCGCAACCCGGAGAAGGCCCTGGCGATCCTGGATCTCGCCTCGGCGCGGGCCAGCCGCACCGAGGGCAGGGTGCTCGACCGCGAGGAGGTGGCCTGCATGGTGGCGGAAACGGTCGGCGTGCCGCGAGAGAGGCTCAGCGAGACGGACACCTCGAAGCTGCTCAACCTGGAGGACGAGGTGGCCACGAAGATCGTGGGCCACGCGGAGGCCATATCGGCAGTGGCGCACACGATGCGCCGCAACGCCGCCGGCTTCCGGGGATCCCGGCCCATCGGCTCGTTCCTGTTCCTCGGTCCCACTGGCGTCGGCAAGACGGAGATGAGCAAGGTCATGGCCGAGATCGTCTTCGCCAGGCCGTCGAGCTTCGTGCGGTTCGACATGAGCGAGTTCTCGGAGGCCCACTCCGTCTCGAGATTCATCGGAGCACCGCCTGGCTACGTGGGCTTCGACAAGGGTGGTGAGCTGACGAGCGCGCTCATGGAGTCGCCCTACAAGCTCGTCCTCTTCGACGAGTTCGAGAAGGCCCACCCGTCGGTGCACAGGCTGCTCCTGCAGATCCTGGACGATGGACGGCTCACGGACTCGATGGGGCACACGGTGGATTTCTCGAACACGGTGATCGTGCTGACGAGCAACATGGGCTCGAACGTCAAGCCTCGCTCGAGGACGGGGTTCACCTCGCATGCGGCAGGACAGGACCAGTTCTCGGACTACCGCACGCGGGTGCTGGAGGTGGTCAGGGACGTCCTGCCGCCGGAGCTGTTCAACAGGATCGACGAGCCCATCGTCTTCTCCCCGCTCTCGGAGGACGAGGTCAAGGAGATCGCCAGGAGGCTCCTCGCAGCCTCCGCCGCCTCCATGCAGGAGAACCGGGATGTCACGCTCACGTGGAGCGAGGGGCTCGTCAAGCATCTCATCGGTGCCGGAGGCTACGATCCGGCGCTGGGCGCCCGCCCCATGAAGCGCACGATCCAGAAGGTGGTGGAGTCCCGGGTTGCGGAGCTCATCCTGTCCGGTCGCGCCAGACCGGGGGGACGCATCCGCGTCACGGCCACGGCTGGCAAGGAGCCCGTGTTCAAGGTCACGGCCCCGCGGAAGGTGAAGGAGAAGCGCCATGGTGGAAGGCGGAAGCAAGGCAAGCGAGCGGCCTGACTTCATTCCATACAGCATCGGCCCCTACACGGTCTTCGAGAAGATCGGGGAGGGGGGCATGGCCGAGATTTTCCTCGCCCAGCGCAGGATCGGCCTGGGAACCGCCCAGCGCGTGGTCCTCAAGCGGCTCCTGCCCTACCTGGCCGAGGACACCGACCTTGTCCAGGCCCTCGTCCACGAGGCCAAGGTGGCTGCACGTCTCGGCAGCGGCAACGTGGCCCAGGTCATCGATCTCGAGGAGTACGACGGAACGCTCTACATCGAGATGGAGTACATCGAAGGGCTGGATCTGAACCAGATCCTGCGGCTGCTGACCAAGCACCAGCTCTCCGTCTCCCTCTCGTTCGTCTTCCACGTGATCGCGGGGATGCTCTCCGGCGTGGAGGCGGTCCACGCCGTCAGGAACGAGGACGGGAGCCCCATGGGCCTCGTCCACATGGACATCAGCCCGGGCAACATCCTGGTGAGCTTCGAGGGCGAGGTGAAGATCTGCGACTTCGGCATCGCCAGGAGCACGGCGCGCGACATCATGGACAGGAGCAGGAACAAGATACAGGGCAAGTTCTCCTACATGTCGCCCGAGCAGGCCATGGGCAGGGACATCGACCACCGCTCGGACATCTTCACCTGTGGCATCGTGATGTGGGAGCTGCTCACGGGCCGGAAGATGTACCGGTCCGAGGATCCGCGCGATGTCTACGACATGGCCGTCCAGGCGAAGGTCCCGCAGCTACCCGACAGGGGGTTCCCCGACTACCCGGAACTGCACGATATCCTGTCGCACGCCCTGAGGAAGGACGTGGACCAGCGCTACGGATCGGCCAGGTCGTTCCACGAGGCGGTGGACGAGTACGTGCTCAAGCACGGAATCCTCAGGAGCCAGATCGAGATCGGCCGCTTTCTCACGGAGAACTTCTCGGAGGACATCCTCGAGCTCAGGCGGATTCGCGAGAGGCTCATCGGATCGCTCGCTCCCCTCGATGAAGGCTAACGCCCTTCGACAGGCCCCTCGACGAGCTCGGGACAAGCTCAGGACTAGCGCGTCGCCGCGATCCAGTCGATCGTGATGAACTGATCCTCCTTGTCGAGCATCTCGCCATCGTCGCCATACACCGTGAAGGAGACCTCGGAGTTCATCTCGTTGAGCTCCCAGTCCACGACGATCGGACGCCGCGGACCGTCACCCTCGGCGTAGAATCCGGATGCCAGGACCTGCACCATGTCCGTGGACCTGAATCCTGCCAGTGACACGATGAAGGTCCCGTCGGGCGAAGCCGGTTCGGCGGGAACGCGCCCGGCGTGCTGGATGTGGCTCTGCTCGCGCTCCTCCTCGGTCATCAACACGCAGCCGCCGCCCTCGGGCACGTCCGAGATGTCGAACCCGATCTTGGCCCGTGTGATGCATCGGTCCAAGAGTCCGTCCGTGCGCACGCTCCGGCCGTCCTGACCCGTCAGATCGTCGAGACGCGTCCACGAGTCCGCGGCAAGGTCGGGCGGGCATTGCTGGCCGTCGCCCTCGTAGCCGCACATGAGCGGCGCCTCGCGGCCCGAGATCTCGCGCTCCATCCTGAAGAGCCGACCGTACACGTCCCTGTAGGGATAGGGGCACGCGGGGCAGACGACCTCGGTCTTCTCATGATTGTACAGGGAGACCACGAGCTCGAGGACCTCGCCGAACCACTGGATGTTTCCGAGCGGCGCGCTCCTGAACACGGACCTCCAGTCGATGCCCCTCAGGGAGCGCGCCAGCGCGCGGACCTCTGTCTTTCTGAACGCGGACAGCACGTCCTTCCTGGCGGCCTTGACGATCTTCTTGTCGAGAGGCGCGAGCACGCCGTCCCAGCCGAAGCGCGAGAAGTGGCCGTTCTTCCAGTCGTACAAGAGCAGGTAGCGAGCCATCCGCTCCCAGTCCACTCCCTTGGCGGCCTCGGCGAGCTGGTCGGCATCCCGCCCGAGCATCGCCCCCAGGATGGGTGCCATCGTGGGAATGGGAAACGACGGGGCGGTCTCGGCCGGGGCGGGCTTCTTCTTGGCCGCAGGCTTCTTCTTCTTGGCCGCGGGCTTCTTCTTCTTGGCCGCAGGCTTCTTCTTCTTGGCCGCGGGCTTCTTCTTCTTGGCCGCAGGCTTCTTCTTCTTGGCCGCGGGCTTCTTTTTCTTGGCCGCGGGCTTCTTCTTCTTGGCCGCGGGCTTCTTCTTCTTGGCCGCGGGCTTCTTCTTCTTGGCGGGCTTCTTCTTCTTGGCGGCCATGGGTTCCTCCTCGAAACGCGCTCAAGGGTATCACCGGCCCCTCGTCCGTCGCAAGGGCTCGCCTGGCTACTCGATGAGGTCGAGGATGGGCTGGTAGAGGTCCGGATCGCCGCGGCCGGACTCGGTCGCCATCTTCACGAAACGGCGCAGCAGGAGCTTGTAGGCCTCGAGGATCCCGGGGCTCCCCTTCTCGAGGACCTCGAGGTGTCGCGCCACGGTCTCGGAGTCCCCGCGCACCACGGGCCCCGTCATCGCGGGGCGGATCCCCAGCCGGGAGACGTTTCCGGCAGTGCCAAGGACGAGGTTCGCGAGCCCCGAGACGAGCCCCTCGCCCTGCACGCCGGCCGACCGGCCGACCTCCTCGGCCGCGTCCATCATCGCCACGAGACCGTTCGAGGCCATGACGCAGGCCAGGTGGTAGGCCGCCTTGGCCTCGGCGGGCACGATCACGACCTTTCCGCCCAGGTCCTCGACCAGACGGCGCGCCTCCTCGATGCCCCGCCCGTCTCCCTCGACGCCGTAAGTGATGCCGGGCAGGGCCTCGAGGGCCCGGTCCACGTCCGCGAACGCCATCATGGGATGAACCGCTGCGCGGCCGGCGGGCGTGAGATGCGGAGCCTCGAGGACGCACGACTTCACGAGGCCGGAGAAGTGGAAGACCACCTGCTCGGGACGCAGGACCCCCTCATCCGCGAGCGAGGAGAACACGAGCGCCACGTCGTCGTCGGCAACCGTCACGAGCACGAGGCCGGCCCTCTTGACCGGGCTTTTATCGTCCATGCGGCCCACGAGCGCCACGACCTCGTACCCGGCGCGCTCGAGCGCGCGAGCGAGCGTCCGGCCCACCTTGCCCGGACCGATGATCGCGACGCTAGGGCGGGCGTGGCTCAATCCAGCGACTCCACGAGCCACTCCATGATCGCCTTCTGCATGTGCAGCCTGTTCTCGGCCTGGTCCCACACCACCGAGGCCGGTCCCTCGATCACGGAGTCCGACACCTCCTCGCCGCGGTGCGCCGGCAGGCAGTGCAGGAAGATGGCCCCTTCGCCCGCGAGGCCCATGAGCGCATCGTCGACGATGTAGCCGTCGAACGCCTTGCGCCGCTTCTTGGCCTCTGCCTCCTGGCCCATGGAAGCCCACACGTCCGTGTTGACCACCGTGGCGTCGCGCACCGCCTCGCGGGGATCGCGCACGACCTCGATGCGGCCGCCCAGGGCCTTCGCCCGCTCGAGCACCCCGGGATCCGGGTCGTAGCCCTCGGGGCACGCGATCCTGAGATCGAGGTCCAGCACCGCCGCGGCCGCGATCCACGAGTGCGCCATGTTGTTGCCGTCGCCCACGTAGGCGTACTTCTGCTCCTCGATGAAGCCCCGGTGCTCCTTCGTGGTCAGCAGGTCGCTGAGCACCTGGCAGGGGTGGTACAGGTCGGTGAGCCCGTTGATCACGGGCACGGAGCCCATGGAGGCCAGGTCCTCGACCGTCTTCTGGGAGAATGTGCGGATCATGATCATGTGCAGGTAGCGCGAGAGCACGCGCGCCGTGTCCTGGATGGGCTCCCCTCGCCCCATCTGCGTGGTCTGCGAGGAGATGAACAGTGGCTGGCCTCCGAGCTGGTGCACGCCCACCTCGAAGCTCAGCCGCGTGCGCGTGGAGGCCTTCTCGAAGATGAGCGCCACGCTCCTTCCCGCGAGCGGGATGCGCGGCTTTGCCCCGGCGAGATCCCTCTTCATCGAGGAGGCCCTGTCGACCAGGTCAGCGGCCTCGTCCCTGGAAAGGTCGAAGATTGTCAGCAGGTCTCTCTTTGCCATGGCGCGTTTGTAGAGCCCCCGGCCGGTCGGAGTCAACCCGATCGTCGTGATGCGCCGCAGGGGGGAGGGGGGGGAGCGGGTCAGAGGGATTCGACGAGGGAGGCGTCCACGCCGTAGACGGCCTGGATGGTGGAGCAGGAGGCGTGCACGAGGCTCTCCCCGTACCACTCGAGGGGAGCACCGAACGAGACGGTCCTGCCGTCTACGGCCGGATCCCCATCGGGGGGGACGAGGGTCACCTCGAGGGAGGGAGCGGCGAGCTTCATCTTCGGGGCCGGGGCACCGTAGGAGAGCACGGCGGTGGCGCGCAGCGTCAGGAGCTTCTCGAGGAAGGTCCGGACGTCCTCGAGGGCAAACAGGCCCTGCGTGCCGGCGGTGTGCGCCTCGACGCGGCCGGCGCTCACCGAGAACGTCTCGCTCTGGCCCTTGCGCGTGAGGACGATGGAGGCGGCATCGGCGGCAGCCTGGGCGATCGCACCCTTGTCCGCGAGCGGCCGCGTCAGCCTCTCGACGACCTGGGCGGAGAGGACCATGACCGCGTCCCCGCCCTCGAGGAAGGCGGCGCGGCCATCCCCGGCCTCCTTGCCGATGAGCAGGCGTACGGGCGTGCCGGCCTTGACGACGGCGTCCGTGGAGCCGTCGGCGGGCAGGGGGGGAGGGGGAGGCGCGTCCTCGCCCTCGTAGTAGACAACGACGGTCCACTCGGGCTGCGTGAGGCCGTGGAGCACGAGCGAATCGGCCGAGGCGTCCGCGACGAACTCGAGGGCGGCGAGCGCGGAGAAGGTCTCCACCGTGTCGCGCACGTCGGCGGAGTCGGCGGCAAGAGTGGGGCTCTCGAACATCCAGCTGCCCTCCTGCTTGACGATCGAGTGGTTGACGGGTCCCGAGAGCTCGAGGCGGACGGCCTCGAAGTAGTCGCGGCGCAGGACGGAGCGCTTGAGGTAGGTCCACGGGTGGGCGGCGGCCTCGAGAACCGGAGCCTCGCCGATCACGCCGTAGCCGTCCTCGCCCTTGCGGCGGAACGTGACCTCTGCCTTCTCGTTCTTTCCGAGGTGCAGTGAGGCCACCTCGTCGCCCACCACGTCGAGGATCACGATCTCGACGGCGTCGACCGGGTCGAGGCCAGCGATGACGAGGTCGCCGGGCAGGGGCTGGATCTCCGGAGCCTTCTCCTTGTTGAGGGCCTCGAGGAACGCCTCGACGGAGTCCTTGTCTGCGGGTCTCCTCGCGCCGGGAGCCGTGAGGTACCACTCGCCCTCGTCTCCCTTCTCGAGGCGGACGAGCACGTCGCCCGCGCGCCGGGCCTCGAGGGAGAAGACCTCGAAGACGTCCACCTCGGCAGGGGACGTGAGCCTCAGCTCCGGGGCGGGCGTGAGGATGGTGTCACGCGCCACCTGGCCGACGCACACGAGCGTGCCCGAGGAGAGCAGGACGGCCTGCACGGCCGCCTCCTCGCCCTCGCACGGCGCGCCGAAGACGAGCGTTGAGCCTGAACCGTCCTCCCTCTTGAAGTCGACATGGGGCGCGTCGTCGCCGAAACCCAGAGAGGCCAGGTCCTTCTCCGCGATCCCGTCCTCGAGGTAGGACAGCGCCTTGAGGCCCTCAAGGGCGGCCATCACCTTGTCCGCCGCGCGGCGCGAGGCGCGCTCCGGGGCTCCGCCCGCGAGAGTGACGGTCCACGCATCGTCCTTCATCTCGAGCACGGTCTCGGGCTCCAGGCCGGCGCGCACGCGCATGTACGTGACCTCGCCTCCCGAGCGGCCCAGGAGCCTCCTCTGCCTGAACTCCCACGGGTCGCGCCTGAGGCTCTCGAGGGACGCGGAATCGATCACGAAGACGGTGTCATGGCCGTCGAGGGCCAGGTACACGCCGCCAGCCTCGGATGTGGATCCGACGACGAACTTGAACACGTCCCCCTGCTGGGCGATCTCGACCGTGAGCGTGGGCTCGACGAGCCCGAAGCCCTTCCTCTGCTCCCCTGTGGCCTTCTCCACCTTGCGCTCTGCAGACATGAACTCGAGATCGCTGATCAGGCCGTCGACCACGGCGCCCTCGGCCTCCGCCTCGACGGGGCTCGAGAGCTTCCATTCCTGGGTCTCGCCGACGCGCTCGATCACGGTCGTGATGGAGCCGGCCGTGATCGAGAGGCGCGAGATCTTCTCGGGATCGAGCTCCTGCAGGACGCGGCCCTCGCGCTCATTGAGCTCGCCCGTGGAAGGCAGGTTCCTCTCGTAGATGAAGATGAACAGGCCAACCAGGACCACTACCACGAGCAAGATGATCGTATCCCTCGTCTTCATGATGAATCCTCGTTCAGGGGGAACAAACCACCGAAAGGCGTCTTCGATTCCCTCGAGATATCTCAGACCCAGTGGTCGTGCAGGTACGCGATGGTCTTGATCAGCTTGATGATCTTCTCGCGGCGATCATCGTCGATGTTGACGAACTTCACTCCCATGCCGGGATTCAGGCTCTCATCCTTCTTCTCC
>JAFDER010000541.1 GCA_019310245.1 Deltaproteobacteria bacterium | reverse complement strand
ACACCTGTGCCGACCTGGCCGAGGCCAACCCATGAGCCTCCTTCGTACAGTGATCCGCACGCTCGCACTCACCGTCCTTGCGATCACCCTCTCGACCTGCTCCATGGCGGGCAGGTCGTCCGACGTCCCGGAAGAGCACTGCTACAGCGACGTCGACTGCCCGGACGGACAGGTGTGCCACCCGGACGGGAACGTCTGCGTGCCCGACATCACGAAGCACCTCGTCGTCAAGGTGAGCCCGTTCGACCACGACGAGGGGAGCGGGTACCTGCCCGACCAGTACTTCGACCGCAGCGGCAAGCTCCACGAGATGGACACCGATTTTCAGATCACCACCAGCGTGGTCGCGAGGGGTACCGTCTTCCTGAGCCCCGCGAGCGAGGACGGAGTGGAGGCCCGGATCGAGTTCCGGCCCGTGGCCACCACGTTCCCCGAGACGCTCCGCAAGACCGTCTCCACCTCCACGACGGAGGAGGCCGGTGGAGGCACGGACAGCTACGAGGTCAGCCTCCTGCCCGGCACCTACGACGTCCTGGTCTACCCGTCGAGCCCGGACAGCGATCTCCTGCCGCCGCTCTACCCGGAGCGCATTGCCGTGGACACGGACGGGAGCACGCTCCACCACTTCGCATATCCGACAGATCTGACCACGCTGACCGGCACGCTGCACCTTGCCAACGACGACCCCGTGCCCCACGGGCTGAGGATCTGGGCCGTTGACGCGACCACGGGCCGTCGTGTCTCCACCACGTCGGTCACGGGAACCAACCTCTCCGACACCTGCATCGACGACTGCGCCGGCTCGTTCACGCTCGTGCTCTCGCCCACGGCCGTGGACATCGAGATCCGCGTCACGCCTGACGACACGGCCGACGCCGCAGGGTATCCGTTCGTCTCCTTCGGCTCCTACAGCGTCCCGGAGCTCGATCTCGACGAGGACTGGCTGATCAACATGGACTACGACTATCCGGTGCCCTTGAGACTGCCCCTGCTCGGAGACCTCGTGGTCTACAAGGCCAAGGTCGAGGGGCTGAGCACGTCGGGAGTCTCGGATCCGCTCCAGGAGGTGGCCGTGAAGTTCACGGCGGAGCGCGACGGGGCGCTCTTCGAGACGTACGCGGTCACGAACGCGGCCGGGGAGATCTGCATCGAGAACTCCGATGGCGACCTCGTCTGGAGCGTGCTCCTGAGGGAGAACGACTACGAGGTCACCATCACGCCTCCCGCGGGTGGCGAGTTCGAGAGCCTGATCGTGCCCCTCGTCAGGGTGAGCTACTCCGGCGACGGGACCCAGATGGGACAGGTGTTCGAGCTCAAGAACAAGCCCCCCTTCGTGGGGCGCGTGTTCCTCGCGGACTCGGGAGCGCCTCTCGAGGGGCTCACGGCCGAGGCCTATCCCGTGCGGTCCGTCTCCACGGGCGATGAAGGTCAGCCTCTGCCCAGGTTCGGCACCGACCAGACGAGCACGGACGGGATGCTCAGGCTCGACCTCGACCGGGGCGTCTACGACATCCTCATGCGCGGCTCCGCGAACGACGGCGTCGCCTGGCTGTGGAAGCAGGGCGTGGAGCCCGGAAACGAGGCGCCCATTGACTTCGACATGGAGAGCCCCATCGTGGTCTCCGGCACCGTGCTGGACGAGGAGGGCGAACCCGAGGCGGATGCGCTCATCCGGGTCTACGAGTACGTCCTTCCGGTCATTCCCGGCGAGGAGCCCGACCCCGACAGCATGAGGCTCGTCTGGGAGGCCACCACCAGCGTGGCGGGCTCCTTCCAGATGTTCCTGTCTCCGGAAGAGTAGGGCGAGTCTAGGGGAGGTAGCCGGGGTCGTTCGCTGCGCCCATCTCGAAGACCTCGAGCAGAGCACCGAAGAACGCCTCCTCGGAGGTGCCGCCCCAGCCCGAGAACGCGTACCAGATCAGCATGTTGTCCGGGTTGACCACCATGAAGGTCGGCCAGCCGCGCGATCCTTCCTCGGGCCAGAAATCCCGGAACGGGGCCGTGTGGTAGAGCCACATGGGATCGTACATCACGTCGCTGTGGATGCCGTGCATGGTCCTCCACTCGTTGGCGTGCGCGAGCGTGGCACGGTTGCCGTCCATGTCCTCCTCGAGCACGGACATGAATCCCACGCGCCAGCCGTGCAGGTCCATCCACTCGATGAAGTCGTTCTCCGCGCGTGCTGCCGCGTTACAGGGCGGGCACCACATGGCCGTGAAGTCGTAGAACAGCACGTCGATCTCGTTCGAGCAGTAGTGCTGGGCCGGAAGCGACGGATCGTCCTCGTGGTTCCTCAGGAAGATGTTCTCGAGGTAGTCCCCGTTTCCGTCCCAGTAGATGCCGCTCGTGTTCTCGCGGATGGCTCCCTTCCAGCCGAAGGGCCCGCTGGGGTATGTTCCCGCGCAGTCGCGGCCCGGATCCACGGGGGCGTCCTCGATGGCTTCCTCGACCACGTCCTCGACAGGCTCCTCCGCCACGTCCGTGTCGACGATCTCCTCCACCACGTCTCCGTCATCCGTCGCGTCCTCGCCGGGGCCGTCGCCGCCGCCGTTGCAGGCCGCCAGGCTGACGGCGCCTACATCATACGACAATTGCAAGATTGCCTTGCCATAACAGGTATGTTAGATAAGACGGACTTTTGCCCTGTAATCAGGGGCGCGCGAGAATAACGCTGTCCAGGAGGTCCAGAAATGGCCAAGAACATCCAGGAGTTCATGGAGTACATCAAGGCGAAGAATCCCGCCGAGCCCGAGTTCCACCAGGCGGTGGAGGAGGTCGTCGAGTCGCTCTGGGATTTCATCGAAGCCAACCCACGCTACAAGGAGGGCAAGATCCTCGAGCGAATCTGCGAGCCCGAGAGGGTGATGATGTTTCGCGTCCCCTGGGTGGATGACCGCGGCGAGGTCCAGGTCAACAGGGGTTTCCGGATCGAGATGAACAGCGCGATCGGGCCGTACAAGGGCGGCCTCAGGTTCCACCCGAGCGTCAACCTCGGCATCCTGAAGTTCCTCGCCTTCGAGCAGGTCTTCAAGAACAGCCTCACGACGCTGCCGCTGGGCGGTGGCAAGGGCGGCTCCGACTTCGACCCCAAGGGCAAGAGCGACAACGAGGTCATGGCCTTCACGCAGAGCTTCATGGCAGAGCTCTGGAGGCACCTCGGTCCGAACACGGACGTTCCCGCCGGCGACATCGGCGTGGGAGGCCGCGAGATCGGCTTCATGTTCGGGATGTACAAGAAGCTCAAGAACGAGTTCACGGGCGTGTTCACGGGCAAGGGCATCAAGTGGGGCGGAAGCCTCATCCGTCCCGAGGCCACTGGCTACGGCGCGACGTACTTCGCCGAGGAGATGCTCAAGACCCGCGGCAAGGGCTTCGAGGGCGCGGTCGTGACCGTGTCCGGCTCCGGGAACGTGGCACAGTACGCCGTGCAGAAGGTCAACGACCTGGGCGGCAAGGTTGTCACGCTGTCGGACTCCGCCGGCTTCGTCCACGACCCCGACGGCGTCAAGGGAGAGAAGTGGGACTATCTCATGGATCTCAAGAACGTGCGCCGCGGCCGCATCAAGGAGTACGCGGACAAGTTCAAGTGCGAGTACTACGAGGGCAAGAGGCCCTGGGGCGTCAAGTGCGACGTGGCCATCCCCAGCGCCACGCAGAACGAGATCAACGCCGACGAGGCGAAGGAGCTCGTGAAGAACGGCTGCATCGCCGTCTCCGAGGGCGCCAACATGCCCTCCGACCCCGAGGCGGTGAACGTCTTCCTCGAGGGCAAGATCCTCTTCGGGCCGGGCAAGGCGGCCAACGCCGGCGGCGTGGCCACCTCGGGCCTCGAGATGAGCCAGAACTCCCTCCGCCTGTCCTGGCCGCGCGAGGAGGTGGACAGCCGCCTGCACAAGATCATGCAGGACATCCATGCCACGTGCGCAGAGCACGGCAAGGACGGCGACTTCATCAACTACATCAAGGGCGCCAACATCGGCGGGTTCATCAAGGTCGCCGACGCCATGATCGACCAGGGCTGCGTGTAGTAGCCTCCCCTCCCGTCTCCCCGTA
>JAFDER010000540.1 GCA_019310245.1 Deltaproteobacteria bacterium | reverse complement strand
TCCCGGATGAGGATCTTGTAGTATTCCATCGCCTCGAGCCGGAACTTCTCGCTCTGCTTCTCGTACTCGCCCTGCTTGGCCTTGACCTTCTTGACGAGGTTGGGATCACCCGATTTCTCTGCCTTGTAGAGGGTCTCGTCCAGAGCCCTGGACTTGAAGTAGAACTTCTGCTGGAGGTCGAAGCACTTCTCGGCCATCTGGTGCAGGGCGATGGGCTTCTTTTCGTTGTCGTCACTCATCGACTTGACGAGGATCCTCGTCTGCTTGAGGGCCTTCTTGAGCAGATCGATCTTCGCCTTCTCGATCTCCTTGGCCTTCTTCCTCTTCTTGGCGCTGATCTCGTCCTGGATGTCCCCGAACTCGAAGCCCGGGGTGAGCTGCTCCTCCTTCTTCACGATCTCCTTCGACTTGACGGCCTTGGGGCCCGATGACTTGGCCTTCTTGGCCTTGAAGACCTTGGCCCCCGAGGGGCACGTCTTCATCGTCTCGATGATGGACGGCTCGACGCAGACGTCCTTGACCACGATGGGCGCCTCCGCCTCGCCCTCCTCATCATCCTTCTCCGCCCTTGCCGTCGTCGAGAACGCCAGGGATGCCGCGAAAGCCGCCATTGCCAGCAGGGAAAACCGTCGAATGTCGAAGGTCATGCCTTCCTCCGTCGATCTAGTCAGACCAGGGAATCGAATCCATGATCGATTGATGTCCACTTATCGGCCGCATCGAGAATCGATGAGCTGACGGTAGGAACCGAGCTCGTCGCGCCAGTACTCGGTGTCGAACGGCCAGAGCTGATGCTCGGAGTCCGTCTTGATCTTCTTCGAGGCCTTCGTCGCCACGAGAACCTGCTGATCCTGGAGCTCCTTGTCGAGCTCTCCGAGCATCGCGTTGATGATCTCGATCTGGATGGCAGCGGCCTGGTTGAGCAGATCCTGCAGCTCGGCCAGGAGGCGAACGTAGCGGTTGCGGGCCAGGTCGCCCGCGTTGTCGATCGCCACCGACTTGGCGGCCGCGATGTCCTGCAGGATGCGGATGCCGATCGAGGCGTTGCGGAACTCGGGAGGCATCTTGCTGAGGCGCTCCTCCTCCTTCTCGAGCACCTTCACGTACTCGAGATTCCTGAGCAGGGTACGGTCGTTGAGCGCGGTGTTGAGGATGCGGGTGAGCTGTTCCGACAGGCCCATCTGCTGCTCGCCCTTGAGCTTGCGGAGGAACTCGAAGAACGAGATGTTGTCCTCGTACTTCTGGAGCTCGATCGAGAGTTCCTGATGGATGGGATAGTACTCCGAGACGAAGTACTCCACCGTCTCGTTGGCCTCCTCGTACCAGCAGTTGCCGAAGTAGATGACCGACTTGAGCACGAGGCTCTCGGGGTAGAAGGAGGTCTTGTCGAAGTACGGCGAGTTCAACGTGTGGATGTTGCCGAGCGCCTTCTGGTTGCCCTGGATCTTCGTGTCATCACCAACCATGAAGTACGCCCAGCTCTCCTCGAACAGCGCGTCAAGCCAGTACTCCGACGTCTGGGGGACGCGTGACCACGACTCGAGGGCCGAGTCCCAGTGCTCCAGCGTGTAGTACATCCTCGCGAGGCTCAGCCACGCGAGGTCGAGGAAGCGCTCCTCCTCGACGCTGAGGAAGATGCGCGGCGTCCCCTCGAACTTGTCAGCGATCTTCTTGAAGGCCTTGACGGAGGCAGAGGCCTTGCGCTCGCGGACGAACGTAATGCCGATGAAGAAGAGAGAATGCACGAAGTTCTTCGCCTCCGGATCCACGGCCTCCAGGAAGGTTCTGGCCTTGGCGAACTCCGCCTGGTTGTACCAGTAGCGGCCCATCATGTAGAGCAGCTCGTTGTACGTCTCGGCGCGCTCCGGCGTGTTGAAGTCGGCGAGCACGGCCGGCGTGTCGCCGTACTGTCCCGTCAGGCCGATGATGCCGGCCGGCTCGGGAAGCACGCGGCTGAGCTGGGCGAGCCATTCCAGGGTGGGCCTGAAATACAGGTGCCTCTCGCTGGACTGCACCACCTCCTCAAACACGGCCAGGCTGGACTGGTAGAACTTGAGGTGGAACAGGCTCTTGCCGAGGAAGAACTGGGCCTTCATCTGGTTGGCCTCCGCATCCGTCGTGGCTCCCTCGACCACGCGCTGAAACTGCACGGAGGCCTCGCGGAAGGCCTTCTGCTGGTAGAGCCGGAGCCCTGCGGCCATGGCCTCGCTCGGAGGACCCTCCGCGGGCTGGTCGCTGAAGGTCATGTCTCCACCGCCCTCGACTCCCTCGGTCGTGAAGACCATGTCCTGAGCGTCGACCCGTGCGCTCCAGGCCAGGGCGGAAAAGGCCACTGCTGCTGCGAGTGATGTCCTTGCGCTCATGTCCATTAGCCCTTCCTCTCAGGCGCCGGGCCGTCCGGAACTCCACCTGCGGGACACGCTCTCCCGCGCGATGGACCGTCCTTCCATAACCCGGCGATATTGCGGTATTTGTCGATACCAGTCTATCAGCCGCGCACAATTAAAAACGAAACGATCCCCAATGTCAAGACTACCCGATGACATCTTTCCTTGGGGCTCGAATGACGGATCGAAAACAGGATCGATGCGATTTCTGGAAAACAGGCCGTTCGACAAGCCCTTCGTCTGGCTCAGGTCAGGCTCGCGGCAATCCCGGGCCACGGGGAAATGCCCG
>JAFDER010000120.1 GCA_019310245.1 Deltaproteobacteria bacterium | reverse complement strand
CGATATCTTCGATTCCGTGCCCGAATGTGGGTTGGGATCGTGATTCCAAAAAACGCGGAGTCTTGGGAATGCGTGCAATACATGGTCGTCTCTGTGTCCCGTTCGCCTTCCTCGCCTTCCTCGCCTGGGCCGCTCCCGTCTCGGCCGTCGACGACGAGGCGAAGCAGGAGGCCAAGGAGCGCTTCAGCAAGGGAGTCGAGTTCTTCAATGCAAGCGAGTACGGTGCCGCGCTCGCGGAGTTCCACTGGGCCTTCGAGGTGAGCCCGCACTACATGGTTCTCTACAACATCGCTCGCTGCTATGCGCGTCTCAACAAGCACATCGAGGCCATGAAGTACTTCGAGCAGTATCTCGAGGAGGGTGGAACGAAGATCGGCAAGAAGCGCCTCAAGGAAGTCGAGGTGGAGATGTCCGCCCTCGTGAAGATCATCGCCTACCTCGACATCACGACGGGTGACGTGAAGGGTGCCACCATCAAGGTGGGGGAGAAGGTGGCCGGCCACACGCCGCTCGCACAGCCCGTGGCCGTCGAGCCGGGACCGGTGACGGTCAGCGTGGATGCGGACGGGTATCGATCCGAGAGCAAGGAGATCGTGGTACCCGCTGGCAAGACGCTCCCCGTTTCATTCGAGCTCGTGTGGATCGTCAAGTTCGGCACCATCGAGGTGGCGAGCGAGGCACCCAAGAGCGTGGTGTACATGGACGGAAAAGAGATGGGCAAGGCGCCCTGGAAGGGCAAGGTGAAGACGGGGACCCACCTGTTCGAGGTGAAGGCCAAGGGATACACGACGGCGTCCAAGGAGGTGGTTGTCGAGGAGGACGAGGTGCGCACGATCGACGTGACGCCCGTCATCCTGGGCGAGCCCGCCAGGCTCATCCTCGATGCCAACGTCGAGGGCGCCGCGGTGTTCGTCGAGGGGATCAAGATGGGGGCCATTCCCATCAAGCCGCTTGATCTTCCTCCCGGCCCGTCGCACGTGATCGTCAAGGCCGACGGGTACATCCCGTTCGAGGGTGACATCCAGCTGACCACGGGAGAGCCCGTGCACGCGGAGGTGAAGCTGGTCAACGAGAAGACGGGCGTGCACCCCGGATGGTTCTGGACCGCGGCGTCGCTGGCCGTGGCCGCCGGCATCGGGGCGGGCGTGACCGGGATCTTCGCGCTGCAGAAGCAGGACGAGTACGACAAGTTCCTCAAGGACACGGCGGCCGGGGTAGAGGCCGGGAGCGAGGCCGACCTCGTCGCCAAGGAGAAGCGGCTCGGCGACGAGGGCAAGACGCTCGCGCTCACGACGGACGTGCTCTGGGGGGTCGTGGGGGCCATGGGCGTGACGGCGCTCACCCTCGCCTTCTTCACGCGGTTCAAGCCGCCCGAGAGCCGCGTCAATATCGCGCTGGAGCCCGTGATCACTCCGGAGTTGGCGGCCGTTGCCATGTCGGGAACGTTCTGAGGAGGGGTGGGAGATGACGAAGCGATACACGGATCTCATCCTGGGCCTCTCCCTGGTTCTCCTGGCTGGCGTGCTCGTCACAGGACTGCTCAACTGCTCCGTGATGACGGAGTTCGACAAGCCGCTCGTCCTGCCCGACGAGCTGGCCTGCCTGGACGACGACGACTGCTGGAGCGACGAGAGTCCGCAAGACGACTGCAATGTGTGCAACACGGACACGCACACCTGCGCTCCGGAAGGCACGAACGCGGATTCGGACGACTTCTTCGTCTGCGAGCGCGCCCTGGAGCGAGGCACGGCGGACTGTGACGACACCAGGGAATACACCTATCCCGGAGCGCATGAAGCGGCGGACCTGCTGGACAACGACTGCGACGGGATCATCGACGACGGCGCGCTGGAGGCCAAGGATGCCGAGCCCGATCTCATCAGGAAGCCCACGTCCGGGTGCGAGGCTCCCTGCCTGTGGTCCAGTCCGCGGATGGGCTGGGCAGACTCGAGCATCTACGCGGTCTGGGAGTCGGACGAGGGACGCAACCAGGACCGGCTGCGCGTCGCCGAGTTCGACGTCAACGGTGCCTCCACGATGACGGAGCAGCTGCTGGTCCTCAAGTCTGGCGGAGATGATCACAACATGACCGAGGCCGGGATCGCGAAGTCGCGCGAGAGCAGCAGCACGCGCACGTATGGGGCGGTCTGGATCGACCTCCTGGGCGGCCGGACGATCGATCTGATGCGCTTTCAGTTCTCCACCGATGCCGCTTTGGGCATCGAGCGCACGGCACAGGAATGGCCCGACGACCAGAACGTCCTGAGGGAGACGCACAGGGACGCCGCACATCCCGTGATCATCGCCCGCGAGGGCCATGACGAGTACCTCGTGGCCTGGTCGGGACGAGACGTCGCCGAGACAGGCAGCGACATCTTCCTGGCGAAGTTCACGGCCCCCGAACCCGACGGCATGGTCATCGACACGAGCCGCGGAGCGGACGGGTTCGTGAACCTGAGCCAGACCACGGGCGAGAGCGAGGAGGGGAGGCCCGGCCTCGCCCAGGCAGGATCGGGTCTCGTGGCCGCGTGGATCAACGAGGCCGAGGATGCCATCCGGATCGTCTACATGACGGACTATGGCGCGACGGCTCCCGCCCTGGGTGACATCCGCACCGTGCCGCTGCCCGGCATCCAGGACGGCTCGGGGCATGCGCTCAGGGACCTCGTGATCGTGCGCAACGAGGTGAGCGCGAGCACAGAGCTCGCCTATCTCATCTTCTGCGGCGTGCCCGACGGCCAGAGCGCCAACGAGGTCTGGGCCGTGTCGGTCGATCTCAACAGCTTCGCATCCGGGTTGGATGCCGACGTGTTCGGCACTCCGCTGAGGATCAGCGACAGTCCGGCCGCGCCCTCCATCGAGGCCGCCGCGGCCTGGTACGATCGGGCCATCGGGATCGCATGGAGCGAGCGCCGCGACGGTCACAACCACGTCTACTTCCGCCGCATCGCCGACCTGGAGACGAGCAGAGAGACGTCGGGCGTCCTTGCGAGCGACGAGATCAACCTGAGCGCCGACGAATTGGACGACACCGTGAACGTGTACGGGCAGGGCCCGGCGATCGTGGCCACCGACAGCGACCAAGACTTCGCGGTGATGTGGTGGCAGAGGCAGCCCGCAGGAGGAGGCACGGACACGGGAGATCTGTACCTGCGCCTCGTGAGGCCCAAGGAATAGATGGGCGAGGACGGCACGAGAGAGGGCGCCCGCTCCCTGCACGAGGATCCACGCGATCACCTGCTCGACCGCGTGCTGGACGGGCGGTACATCGTGATGGAGAGGATCGGGCGGGGCGGCATGGCCACGGTCTACCACGGCCAGCACGTGCTGATCGAGAGACAGGTCGCCATCAAGGTGCTCTCACCCAAGACATCGGGCGTGTCGAACATCAAGAAGCGGTTCTACCGCGAGGCCAGGGTCGTCAACCGGATCCAGCACCCCAACGTCCTGGACGTCATCGATCTCGGGGAGACGGAAGAGCACCTGCTCTATCTCGTCATGGATTACCTGACCGGCGGGAGCGTCTTCGACCATCTCGAGAAGCGGAACTTCACGCCGCTCGAGACCGTGGAGGTTCTCGAGCAGGTCTGCCGCGGGCTGGGCCGCGCGCACGACCTCGGGATCATCCACAGGGATCTCAGCCCGTCGAACATCTTCGTCTGCGACGAGGGCGGTGGATCGAAGAGCATCAAGATCCTCGACTTCGGCATCGCGTTCATCAAGAACGAGACGAGGCTCTCCATGCCGGGAACGGTCCTCGGCACGCCGCACTACATGGCGCCCGAGTACGCCATGGGCAAGGAGGTGGTTCCCGCCTCCGACCTCTACTCGCTCGGCGCCGTGGCCTACGAGATGCTGTGCGGCGATCCTCCCTTCGACGAGGACGACTACGCCGCCGTGATCGTCAAGCACGTCAAGGAGCAGCCCCAAGCGCTTCACGAGAGGGAGCCCTCCGTTCCGGACGAGCTGCACGACGTCGTGATGAGATGCCTGAGCAAGAAGCCCGAGGAGAGGTACGCGAACGCCTACGAGCTCCACGAGGTCCTCGAGTCCCTCCTCCGTGATCTCTCCAGCAGTACTCGCCGATCCCTCTCTCCCGGGTCCGTGCCGCCCGGGGCGTCGGGGGCGGAGGCCCTTCCCTCCTCCCCCCCTCCCACGCCGGTGGGCTATGACATGCTCCGGTCCTACGTGGAGAAGGCCAGGGCGGGCCTTGACCCGCAGACGACCCCGTACAGGGCCACGCAGGTCAAGCAGATGCTCGAGGAGATCGAGGGCTACGACGCCTCCATCGCGGAGACCGAGGGCAAGCTGTGCGACCTCGATGCACGCGTCCTGGCCACCGGCGAGCGCTTCGGCAGGGCCCGTGCCACCCTCGAGGAGGAACGCAGCCGCATCGGAAACGACCTCGCCGTGCTCGAGGGGGATCTTGCCGGCGTTGTGGCCCGCCTCGAGAAGAAGAGCGCGACGATCATGGATCTGCGCAGGCGCGTCATGGGAACGGAGCACGTCCTGGGCCTTGATGACGGCTCCGACGCCGCGATGACCGACGCCCTGGCTGAGGCGTACGTGCAGACGGCCGACCTTCTCAGGGACTGGCGCGAGGCATCGAGCTCCAAGAAGGAGCTCGAGGAACGCATCGAGGAGCGGCAGGGAGAGCTCAGGGACATCGCCTTCCAGATCGAGCAGCTCGGCACCAATCAGGAGGAAAGCCTCGCGCGACTCGAGGGCACGGCCCGCGGCCTCAGGATGGTGCTCGGGGAGAAGGAGCTCGAGCGCAACCGGTTGTGCAGCGGGCTCGTGGAGAAAGGGCCGACCCTCATCAAAGCCCCGTGACCTCCAGTATCCGCTCCACGGAAGATCCCCTCTCGAGGAAGGCCCGCACCTTGATCAGCTTGTTCACGTCGGCCTGGAGCTCGAGAGCGACGGGCTGTCCTCCGGGAAGAGGTCCGTCCGAGCTCAGCGTCAGCGTGGCCATGAGCCTCCGCCTGCCCGCATCCGCATCGCTGTAGAGGGGGACGCGGATCGCGGCACAGCCCGTGTGGGGCGTGAGCAGGCAGCCGTGCATCGTCCTGCTGGCGGGCAGCTCCGTTCCTGCCTCGAGGATCGGCATGAATTGGTTTCCTGCAAGCCTCAGGCCCATCGTGTGGCTCAGCACGGGCCTGAGCGGCTCGAGCAGCACGGGAGGCGTCTGCCTGACCATGCCCATGTGGTGGATGCACGCGCCGCGCACCACTGCTGTGACGGGATCCTCGAGCAGCACGGGAGGCCTGCCGAAGAAGGATGCCACCTCGTTCCTGACGATCCGGGTGCAGCCCATGCCGCCGGCGAGCACCACGCAGTCCACCTGCCGCGACTCCACGCCCGCTCGTTCGAGACCGCTCAGCAGTGCCTCGCGCACGCGCCCCAGGAGGGCGTCGACCGTGTTGCGGTAGAGCACACCATCCACGCTCGTGTCGAGGTCCGGACCACCGGGCAGCCCGTCCACCGTGACGGTCACCGGATCGACCCCGCGCGCCAGCTCCTTCTTGATGCGCTCGGCGGTGGCCATCATCTTGCCTCCGGCGTAGCGGCGCTCGCTCTCGGTGAGGGGGCCTCGCTGCGAGGCGCTCATGTCAAGCCACTCCGCCGCGAGGTGTCCTGCCAGGGCCGTATCGAAGTCGTCGCCGCCGAGGCGGTTGTCACTCCACACGCCCAGGACCCTGGCCTTCCAGCCTCCCGATCCGCTTCCCCGGACACCGAGCACCGAGATGTCGGTCGTTCCGCCGCCCATGTCGAAGACGAGGACCGTGCCCCTGCGCGGTGGCTCTGGACAGAGGCCCTCGTGCGCCTCCTGCAGGAAGGCGAGGAAGGCCGCGAGCGGCTCGTCAAGCAGGGTCACGCTCTTGAGCCACCGGCTGGCGCCGAGCGCCGCATCGATCAGCGTGCGCCTGTCTTCCTGGCCGAACGTGGACGGGGCCGTGAGCACGGCGCTGCGGATCGGGTGCGGAACGCGGGCACGCACGGCCGAGAGGATCTCCCTGAGGACGTAGCGAACGAGATCCGCCGCGCTGTACGTGGTGCGGCCGATCGTCCAGGAGAGTGACATGCCGCGCTTGACGCTGCGGATCACCTTGTGCGGCTTGAGGGTGTAGAAGCGGCGTGCCACGTCCCCCACGATCACCCGGTGCGTCCTCGGGAAGTAGAGGTATCCTGGTAAGAAGTCGAGCAGGTGACCGTCCGGCTTCTGCGCAACCGGAACGAGGTGCAGGGGCACTCCCTGTCCAGCGACGGCCGCGAGCGAGCTCGTCGTCCCGTAGTCGATCCCCACGGCCGATGACTCTTCCGTCGTCCTCATGCCTGGGGATCGTATCCGCGCACCGCTCGAGAGGCAAGTCGGGGCGTGTCGGATGACCCCGGCTCCACGGTCCGTCCACGGCCTTGACGCCACATCGAGTCGGATTGATGATGTGGACATGGTCGATCGAGATGTCATAGATCTGCGCTCCGACACCGTGACCCTGCCGACGGCCGGGATGCGCGAGGCGATGATGGACGCCGAGCTCGGCGATGACGTCTACGGAGAGGATCCGACGGTCAATGCCCTCGAGGCTGCTGCGGCAGGGATGCTGGGCAAGGAGGCCGGACTCTTCGTTCCCTCGGGCAGTCAGGCCAATCTCGTGTCCCTGCTCACATACGGCGTGCGGGGAGACGAGGTCATCCTGGGCCAGGAAAGCCACTGCATGAAGTTCGAGGCCGGTGCCGGTGTTGCAATCGCCGGCGCGCAGTTCAGCGTGGTGCCCGGCGATGGCCTCTTCACGGCCGATCAGGTCCGCGAGCGCCTGCAGGTGGAGACGCTGCACAATCCGGGTACGGGTCTCGTCTGGATCGAGAACACGCACAACATGGGCGGAGGCCGGATCTTCTCCATCGAGGAGATGGAGCGCGTGGCCGGGGTGTGCCGCGAGCAGGCCATCCCCCTGCACGTGGACGGTGCCAGGATCTTCAACGCGGCCGTGGCGACGGATCTGCCGGCCTCCCGCTATGCCGGGGTGGCGGATTCGATCTCCGTGTGCCTCTCCAAGGGTCTGGGCGCTCCCGTCGGGAGCGTGCTGACGGGCACGCGCACGTTCTGCGAGAAGTCGAGGCGCTTTCGCAAGATGCTGGGCGGAGCGATGAGACAGGCGGGCGTCCTGGCCGCTGCAGGCCTCTACGCCCTCGAGAACAACGTCGAGCGCCTGGCACAGGACCATGACAACAGTCGTGCTCTCGCCGAGGGCCTTGCGGCCGTCGACGGGATCGAGGTGGACGTTGCCACCGTCGAGACCAACATCGTGATGGCGGAGACGACCCGGATCGATGCCGCCACCTTCGCCGAGCGGTGCCGGGCGCAGGGAGTGCTCTTCCATCCGCTGGCAGAGCGGCGCATCCGGTTCGTGACGCACCTCGACGTCGACAGACGGATGGTGCTCGATGCCGTGGATAGAATGAAGGAAGTGCTTGCTGCATGAGAAGGCTCCTGCTCCTGTGCACCGTCCTCCACGTCGCGGCCTGTGCACATCCTTGCCAGTGCCACTCCATCCAGGATGCGGCCATCGCCATGGCCGATGCGGGCAGGCACGAGGAGGCCGCGGCACTTCTCGCAGAGGCTGCGAAGCTGGCGACGAAGGAGGATCACCGGGATCACATGCTGTTCCAGCAGGGCCTCATCCTTGCACGGGCCGGACTCGCTGCCGAGGCGCTCGCGGCGTGGGATCCCCTCTACGAGGCGACGACTTCCGAGACGCTCCCGGGCCGGATCGCCTACGAGAGGGGAATGCTGGCGCGGGCACAGGGGGAGCTGGCAGAGGCGGAGGCGCAGTTCACGCTCCTCGTCAAGGAGCATTCCGAGCACGGGCTCGCGCTCACGGGGCTGCTCCGCCTGGAGAAGCTCGTGCGCGACAGGGCCGGTGACGGCGCCGTCCGCCCGCTGCTCGAGTCCCTGCTCGAGGGCGCGCTCGAGACCAGCTTCGGGGACGACGTCCTCTGGGAGCTCCACGCATGGCACTACGAGCACGGGCAGCTGGACGAGGCGGAGGCCTACCTGCTCGCCATCCGATCCTCCTATCCGTTCCCGACGGGCGAGCGGTCGGGCGACGCCCTCCTGGCCCTTGCCGCGCTCGCCGAGGAGAGGGGCGACTGGGACGAGGCGATAGACTACCTCAAGGAGGTGATCGGACCCATCGGGAAGGCGCCCGTCATCGGTGCTTCCGGGGGCACCGGCAAGGCCAAGGCGCTCATCCGGCTCGGCCGCATCTACGAGGAGCACATCGGGAACTATGGCAAGGCCCTCGAGCTGTACATGGAGGTGGTTCGCATGCCTGAGCTGGAGACCATGAACGACGACGGACTGCTCGAGGCGGCCCGAGTGCTCGTCGTCATGGAGAAGCAGGAGAAGGCCTGCAATCATCTCGAGAAGCTCCTCGAGGACTTTCCGTACTCGAACAAGCGCAAGAAGGCGCTGAAGCTGATGGCCGAGGCTGGCTGTCCGCCGCAGTGAACCCGCACGCCTGTCGTCGTTGACGCGGCCGGACTGCAGCAGTAGATACACATCTCATGACACGCGAGGAGATGCTCGAGCTTCTCGGGCAGGAGTTCTACACGATCCGCTGGGATCACGACGGCGTCGAGATGATCGATCAGCGGCTCCTGCCGGAGCGGGAGACATACATCCGCCTGCCCGACCCGGCAGCAGTGGCGGGAGCGATCCGAGAGATGGTCATCCGCGGCGCTCCGGCCATCGGGATCGCGGGCGCCATGGGCGTGGC
>JAFDER010000539.1 GCA_019310245.1 Deltaproteobacteria bacterium | reverse complement strand
GTGCCGGTCGTACGTGCGCACGACGCCCTGTGCGTCCATCACCGACACGCCGCTGTTTCCCCCGGCCCAGATCCGTCCCTCGCTGTCGATCCCCAGGGCGTAGAAGGTGTCGCTCGGAAACCCGTCCGCCAGCCCGAAGTGCCTCGCCTCGGGCTTGCCATCCACGAGCCTGAAGCGCGTGAGGCCCACGAGGTTCCGGTAGAGCACCCAGACCTCCTCACCCGACATGGCGGCAAGCTCGGTCACGCTGTCGCTGTTCAGGCCGTCCTTCGTGTCGAAGTGCCGCCACGTGGAGCCGTCGAACCTGGCCAGCCCGTGCGGCCCTCCCGTCCACATGGTCCCGTCCGGGGCGACCTCGACGTACAGCGTGAGTCCGTCGATCTCCTCGGGCAGGGGCACGTCCTCGAGCGCGACCTGCCCGTCCACCACGGCCACGCGGTGGAGCGTGTCGTTGGTCCCTATCCAGATCGTCCCGTCCGGACCCGTGTCCATGGTGGCCCTCAGGGCCTCGTGTCCGGCCGGCCACTCGACCTTCTCGGGCGTGAGCGTCTCGGGCTCGAACCTGGTGAGCATTCCGCTGCTCGAGATCGACCACACCCAGCCATCCTCGTCCTCGGCGAAGTGCCAGATCACGGGGCCGGAGACACCGTCCGCCTCGCCACGCAGCTGCCAGGAACCGACCCCGGGATCCCAGACGGCCACGCCGCTGTTCGTGCCCACCCACAGCCGGCCGCGCCCGTCGCGATGCGATCCCCACACCGCGTCATGGGGAAGCCCCTCGCTCACGGTCCACGCCGACCAGCTCGCCCTTCCCGCCCATCTGACGAGCCCGGCTCCTGCCAGGCCGAGCCACAGCGCGCCCTCGTGATCCTCGTACGCCGAGGAGACCACGCTCGTGACGAGGCCGTTCTCCTCGGAGACCACGCTCCACAGACCCTCCTGCCTGGTGTACAGACCCACGAGGGTGGGAAGGAGGATGCTCCCGGATCCATCGAGGGTCGGCTGCCCGTAGATGTTGGACTTGGGCATGCCCTCGTCGTCGAGGACGAAGACCGTCTCGCCCGGGTCTCGCCGTGCAAGGTGCGTGATCGTCCTGACCCACACGGTCCCGTCGGGCGCGGCCAGGATCGCCCGGATCTCCTCGTCGGGTACGCCGGCGGAGACGGGAAGCATCTCGATCCCACCCTCACGCGGATCCAGCACGCCCACGCGGCCACCGCACCCGAACCAGACCATGTCGTCCGCGTCCGTGGTCACGGCCGTCACCTCCTCGGCGGGAAGGCCGTCAGTTCTCGACCAGACCTGCGCGCTGGCGCGGTCGCGGGCGCCGATCTTCACGACCCCGCGGGTCGAGGCGACGTACAGGTTGTTCGCCGAGTCGAAGGCGATCCGCTGGCCCTCCAGCCTCTGCCTCTCGCCCGTCCCGGCCTCGAAGCTCATGTCGACCGGGATGAACACGAGCCCGTCGAAGTACGCGATGCCCTCGCTCGTGGCCACCCAGAGCGTTCCGTCCGGGGCCGTGAGGAGCTGGATGACGTAGGGGCTCGGAAGCCCGTCCTCGGTGGAGTAGGCCCTCAGCGTGTGGCCGTCGTAGCGGAAGAGCGAGTCCAGGGTGCCGAACCACATGAGTCCCTGCCCGTCCTGCGTGATCGAGACCACACCCCTGGTTCCCAGCCCCTGGTCCTCGCCCACCTGCTGGAATGCGTACCTGGGCCCAGCCGGGATCCGGGAAGACGCATGGGTCCCGGGGGCCAGCACGCCCACAAGGACGCAGGCCAGAGCAGCGACGACGTACCTTTCCATTCCTGTCGATTTTATCACCTATCCACCAGACCGGGGCAAGCTCAGTCCAGGGGTGGGATTGACGAGGTACAAACCGTAGGCCATCATGTTTCCAGATGGGAGGCGAGATGAAGCGTCTAGTCGTGGTTATTGGGCTATTCACGCTGGCAGCGTGCGGCAACAACGGTTCGACGAACGGCGTGACCCCGACCGACCCCTACGATGGGCTGCGCGACGCAGGTCTGGGTGAAATAGAGTGCAACCAGGACAGCTGCTGCCTGACGGGTTGCTGGGGACGCCTGGATCGCGTCTGCGTCACTCGACTGCCCCCGATCATCATCGAAAGCATCGAGGGAAAGCCCGACGATGGCTGCTCCACGCTCATCTTCCCCGAGTGGTTCTATTCCTATGACTGTTTCGTGGTGACCGAAGCCGTGCGCGGCGACACCGGAGAGCCCTACTCGCCGGGGTTCAATCGGTACGAAGTGGCAGACCAGATCATTGTCATGACGATGCGCTGCTTCTGCGGTCGCACCGGAACCGACTATGCAAGTTCGGTGAAACAATCTCTCTACATGAAGTACTTCCCGGAAAGTTGCAGAGTGGAGTTCAACAATCCACCCGATTACGAGCTCTCCTCAGGCATCGTGGACAGCCTGGAATCCTGCAACAACCCCTGCAGAACCTGCACACCAAGATGCTCTGGAAGACGGTGCGGTCCTGACGGCTGCGGCGGCTCATGTGGTTCGTGCACTGAAGGGCAAACCTGCAACGCAGCAGGGGAATGCGTCACATCGGGTAGCGGCGATACCTGTAGCGATTGCCTTTCCGTCTGCATCGGCATGCCTGGCTGCTGCACAGGTTGCGGGTGCATGTGCGAAGACGAATGCGGCGGGTGCTGGT
>JAFDER010000538.1 GCA_019310245.1 Deltaproteobacteria bacterium | reverse complement strand
GAGAAGAGGGGCAGGGTGATCCCCACGACGGGCAGGAGCGAGGAGACCATCCCGAGGTTCAGGATGGACTGCCAGAAGAAGATGTTCGCGATGCCGTAGGCCGCCACCATGGCGAAGCGGTCCTTTGCATGGGAGGCGATCCTCAGGGCCCACAGGATGAGCGCGAGGTAGAGCAGGAGCAGGAAGAGCGCTCCGATGAACCCCTGCTCCTCCGCCCACACGGGGAACGGGAAGTCGGTGGACTGAGCCGGCAGGAACGCGTGGCGGTTCTGGGAGCTCATCATGAACCCCTTGCCGGTGAGCTGGCCCGAGCCGATGGCGATCACCGACTGGTGGGCGTGCCAGCTCGCCCCCAGGAGATCGGCCGTGGGATTGAGGAACGAGATGATCCTCTGCCTCTGATAGTCGTGGAACAGGTAGCTCCAGGAGAAGGGGATCACGGCGAGGAGCAGCCCGAGCGTCACGAGCATGGACCCGAGGTTCATCCGGTAGAGGGAGAGCGTGGTGATGAAGATGATGAGGAACATGAGCGCGGTGCCCAGGTCCGGCTGCTTGAGGATGAGCAGCATGGGCAGGAGCGTGATCAGCCCCATGATGCCGATGTCCGTGAGCAGGCTCTGGGCGTAGCGGGGCTGTCGGTTGATGTATCGCGCCAGGGCGAGGATCAGGAGGATCTTCATGAGCTCCGACGGCTGGAGCCGGAACCCGCCCGCGAACACGAGCCAGCGCTGGGAGCCGTTGATCACGGGCGCCACCTTCTCGGGCAGCATGAACAGGGCCAGGAGCAGGACGATCCCGATCGCGTAGAAGACGTAGGCGTTGCGCTCGAAGATCCTGTAGTCGAGGGTGGCCACGACGACGGCCGCCACGATCCCGAAGGCGAACCAGTAGACCTGCGTGAGGTAGAGCTCCCGCTCCGAGGGCACGTGCTGGACGGCGCTGTAGAGGTTGATGATGCCCGTGATGGTGATGAGAAGGACGATGACCGGGAGGAACCAGTCGAACTTGAGCCGGCCTGCATCCTGCGCCGCCATCAGTACATCTCCTTGAGATAGTCACCCAGGATGCTGGTGGCGATGGGGGCGGCGGTCTTGCCTCCCGTGCCTCCGTGCTCGACGAGCACGACGGCGACGATCTCCGGATTCACTGCGGGAGCGAACGCGATGAACCAGGCGTGGTCGCGGGAGAAGTACCAGAAGTTCTGCATGTCCTGGCCCTTCTTGCGCTTCTGGCGTGCGACCTGGGCCGTCCCCGTCTTCCCGCCGATGGAGACGCCCTCCACGGCGTTGCCGTACGCAGTGCCGAGGGGGTCCTCGATAACGCCGGCCATGGCCTCCTGGAGGATCTGCCTCGTGCGCGGCGAGAGTGGCACGGTGCGCCGGATCTCCGGCAGGAACCTCTGGATGGGAGTCCCGTCGGGTTCCTCGATGCTCTTGACGATCTGGGGGTAGTAGAGGAAGCCTCCGTTGGCCACGGCGGCGTAGGCGAGCGCCAGCTGCAGGAGCGTGATCTTGAGGTTGCCCTGGCCGATGGCCATGTTCATGGTGAAGCCGGGGCGGAACCGGACCTTCTTCGTGAACACGTACCACTGACGGCTGGGGACGAAGCCCGGCACCTCGCCCGCGAGCCCGAGGCCGGTGCGATCGCCGAACCCGTAGTCCCGCGCGTACTTGCCGATCCTGTCCATCCCCACCATCACGGCCAGGTTGTAGAAGAACACGTTGCAGGAGTAGACGATGGCCTTGCGGATGTTCACGAGGCCATGCTGGCCGCTGCAGCGGTAGATGCGATTGCCGATCTCCAGAAAGCCGGGGCAGTGGACGCTGTCGTCCTCGCTGATGGTCTTCGACTCGAGCCCGGCGATCGCGGGGAAGATCTTGAACGTGGAGCCCGGGAAGTAGTTCTCCATGATCGTGCGGTCGATCCAGGGATGGAACGGATTCTCGTTCATGTCGTTGAGGGCCTTCCTGGTCAGGCCTCCGGTCATGATGGTGGAGTTGTATGCGGGCTTGGAGTACAGGGCGAGGACTCGTCCCGTGTGCACGTCCACCACGGCCGCGGCGCCGACCGGGTAGCCCAGGAAGGCCTTGTCGATGAGGCGCATGAGGTCCGCATCCAGGGTCGTGGTGACGTCATTGCCGGGGATGGGCTCCTTGCGCAGCGGTCCATCGACGACCTGCTTCGCGTCCACGTCGTCCATGACCACGCCCTTGACGTCCACGATCGTCTTGAACCAGCCGCGGCGTCCCCGAAGCGTGGCCTCGTAGCTCCGCTCGAGGCCGGAGCGGCCCATGAGGTCCGCGGGCTTGTAACCGCGCTCGAGGTGGGCCTCGATGTCGTCCTGCCTCACCTCGTTGAGATATCCGATCGTGTGTGCGCCGACGCGTCCCATGGGATAGATGCGGATCGGGCGGTAGGCGATCTTGACGCCGGGAAGGTCCAGCTTGTGCGTTTCGAACATGGCGAGCTCGTCGCGCGTGATGTTCTCCTTGACGAGCATGGGCTGGTAGGCCTTGAGTCCCTCCCGCTCCCTGTAGCGGACCGCCAGCTCCTCGCTCTCTGCCGGGGAGAGGCTCAGGTAGTTGCAGACCGTCTCGAAGTCCTCCTCGTAGTTGAAGAATGCGGGGGTGAGAAGGAGCTCGTAGGAAGGCCTGTTCGTCGCGAGCACGCGGCCCTTCAGGTCCCTGA
>JAFDER010000537.1 GCA_019310245.1 Deltaproteobacteria bacterium | reverse complement strand
ACCTCCAACGCTTCGCACGTGGGTAGGTCATACGCCATGCACACCAAATAAATCTTGATATTCAACAGGTTGCGCAGCAGCTTCTAGGCTCGGGCGGTAAACTCATGCTAGGGGGACAGGCTCCCTGCCTACAACCCACCATTTTTATTGTCGAATCAGAGACAACCGCAGACATTTACCATTCAGTTCCTGGAGATGCAGCGGAAGCCGTCTCGGACAGGCTCAGGGCAAGTGGATGCGGGCTCCCGGCCCGTGGCAGGAGTTGCACTCGCCGCCCGAGGTGGAGGAGAGCATCGCCGCGTGATCGGGGCACCTGCTCCCCGCGACGGTGAGCGGAAGCGTCACGGCCCGGTCCGTGTAGAAGTTGCCGTTGATCGTGGTCACCATCCGCACCTCGGCGCCCGTGGCGTCCGTGACGACGATGGTGGCGCCCATGACGGGCGTCATGCCCGCGTCGTCGGCGTAGAGCGTGCCCGCCACGGTCATGATGGGCCAGTACATGGTGTGGCACGAGATGCACAGCGTGCCCGGAGCGTGGCCCGGGCTCACCACGGGCGTCTGCTCCGCGATGCAGTCAGGGTGAGGCTCCGGGGCCGGGTCCTCGACCGGGTCCTCGACCGGCTCCTCGGTGGGATCATCGGCCGCCTCGACCACCACGTCGGCCTCCGCGCCGTCCGAGCCGTCGTAGGGCGGCATGTCGCCGGTGTTCTGGCAGCCCGCGGACAGCATCGCGGCAAGGCACACGAGGAGTGCGGCCCCCGCGGTGCTCGTCTCCAGCATCCGGTAGAACATAGCACGGTTCGGTGATATCGTCCCCGGCGGGGACGTTCCTTCAGGAGAGACAGAGATGGACATCGTAGCGAACCCCGCACTCGACGCGGTCATCGAGGCCGCGCTGGCAGAGGATCTCGCGCACGGGGATCCGACCACGGACATGACGGTGGCGCCCAAAGCCCAGGCCGTGGGCCGCGCCGTCGCGCGCAAGACATGCATCGTGGCGGGCACGACCGTCTTCGAGCGCGTGTTCAACAAGGTGGACCCGTACGTGAGCGTCAGCATCAAGGTGCCGGACGGGACAACGGTGGGGCCGGACGAGGAGATCGCCGTCGTGGCCGGGAAGGCCTCGTCGATCCTCGCGGCCGAGCGGGTGGCGCTCAACTTCCTGCAGCACCTGAGCGGCATCGCCACCCTCACGCGGGAGTACGTCAAGAGGGTGCCCGAGGGCTCGAAGACGCGCATCGCGGACACGCGCAAGACGACACCGGGGCTCAGAGCGCTCGAGAAGCACGCTGTTCGGTGCGGCGGCGGGATCAACCACCGCTCGAGCCTCGGCGGAGGGATCCTCATCAAGGACAACCACATCGCGATCGCGGGCTCGGTGGCCCAGGCCGTGGCCAGCGCACGGGCGAGCATGGACCCCTCGCACCGCGTGGAGGTGGAGGCGGGCACGCTCGACGAGGTGGACGAGGCCATCGCCGCGGGCGCAGAGGTCATCCTGCTCGACAACATGTCGAGCGAGAAGGTGGCCCTGGCCGTGCAGCGCATCGCGGGCCGTGCCCTGATCGAGGTCTCGGGCAACGTCAGCCTGGACGACGTGACGGAGCTGGCCGTCTCGGGAATCGACTTCATCTCGGTCGGCGCGCTCACGCACTCGGCGCCCTCCTGCGACATCGGCCTCGACAGCTCCCCGCGCGAGGAGACCTGACGCCGTGATCGACGGCGACAGGCTGCGGGCCCTCGCACCGGGGTCCGCGCTTGCCGCGCGAGCCGTTCACACAGGCGAGGTGGACTCCACCATGGAGGCCGCGCGGCGCGAGCTCGAAGGGAGGCCTCCGCCCCTGCTCGTCACGGCCGAGATCCAGCGGCTCGGCAGGGGTCGCGAGGGCCGCTCCTGGCACTCGCCTGCCGCGGGCAACCTCTACGTGACGGCCGCCCTGCCCCTCTTCCTGCCCCTCGCCTCGCTGCCTGCCTTCACCCTCGCCTGCGGAGTGGCGGTGCACCAGGCCGCTCGAGATCTCCTCGGGCCGGAGGTGGAGCTGAGCATCAAGTGGCCCAACGACCTGCTGTGCCGCGGCGCGAAGATGGCGGGCGTGCTCTGCGAGCTGCTTGCCTCGGATCCGGGCCACGTGGTCCTGTGCGGGCTGGGCGTCAACGTCAACGCGGAGTCCTTCCCGCCCGAGATCGACGCCATCGCCACGTCGATGAGGATGGCCTCCGGCCGCACGTTCGAGCGCGAGGAGGTGCTGGCGCGCATCTGCAGCCGGCTCGAGGCGGCGGCCGAACTCTACGGCCGCGAGGGCTTCGGACCGTTTCGCGGCGAGTGCACGAGCCGCTCCTCGCTCTGGGGCCGCAGGTGCCGCATCGATGCGACCACGGGGATCATGGAGTCGATCGACGAGCGGGGGGCGCTCGTGATCCGGCTGCAGGACGGTACGACCGCGGCCGTGGCCGCCGGCCGGCTGGACCTACTCGATTAGGTCGTTGCCGGGGATCGCCTTGCTCTCGCAGATGCGCTCGATCTCCTCCTCGCGCTGCGAGGAGATCTCGTAGACCTTCTGGAAGATCTCCGGAAACGCCTCCGTGAGCTTCATGAACCTGTCGCGTGGCAGGAACAGGACGGCCGTGCCGGTGACGGCCTTCACCGTGGCGGTGGCCGGCTTCTTCATCACGGTGGAGATCTCCCCGAAC
>JAFDER010000536.1 GCA_019310245.1 Deltaproteobacteria bacterium | reverse complement strand
GCCGGATGTCGTCGCCGACCTGGTACGGCCTCACCTCCTCGAAGGCGATCCCGGCGCCCTTGAAGATCGAGTGGTACGCGCCGGCCATCCGGTCCTGCACGTGGTGACGCGTGACGATCTCGATCTTGCGCACCTTGCGTATGAGCTCGCGGGGGATCATGGCCGGGCGCCCTTCCTACGGAACCTCCACAGTCTCGAACACGTGCCTGATGATCATCTCGGTGCTCACCTCCTCGGCCTCGGCCTCGTACGTGAGGATGATGCGGTGCCGCAGGACGTCGGGCCCGATGGCCTTGACGTCCTCGGGGGTGACGAAGCCGCGCTTGCGCAGGAACGCGTGAGCGCGCGCCGCGCGCGTGAGCGACAGCGACGCCCTCGGCGAGGCTCCGTACTCGATGAAGTCGGCCTCGTTCTCGAGTCCGAAGTCTCGCGGCTGGCGCGTGGCGAAGACCACGTCGAGGATGTAGCCCTTGATCTTCTCGTCCACGTACACCTGGTTGACCACCTTGCGCGCGGACATGATGCGCTCGGGGTCCACGATCATGAGCTCCTCGTCGCGCTTGGGGTAGTCCACGCGGATCTTCAGCATGAAGCGGTCCACCTGCGCCTCGGGCAGGGGGTAGGTGCCCTCCTGCTCGATGGGGTTCTGGGTGGCCATGACGAGGAACGGCTCCTCGAGGGGGTACGTGGTGTCGCCGATGGTCACCTGCCTCTCCTGCATGGCCTCGAGCAGGGCGCTCTGGACCTTGGCCGGAGCGCGGTTGATCTCGTCGGCGAGGATGAGGTTGGCGAAGATGGGCCCCTTCTTGGAGGTGAACTCGCCCTTGGCCTGGTTGTAGATCACCGTCCCGATGATGTCCGCGGGCAGCAGGTCCGGCGTGAACTGGATGCGCTGGAAGCGCGCGTCCATGACCGAGCACAGGGTGTGCACCGTGAGCGTCTTCGCGAGGCCCGGCACGCCCTCGACGAGCACGTGACCGCCGGTGAGCAGCCCGATGAGGAGCCTCTCCACCATCTCGGTCTGGCCGACCACGATCTTTCCCACCTCGGCGAACAGATCATCGAGGAAGGCCGCCTCTGTCTGGACCATCTCGTTGAGCTTCTTGATGTCCGTAACCATCTGGAACTCCTGGATTCTCGGGTGAGGGTCAAGTTCCTCTAGCGCATATCCCGTCACCGATCAACCTGTGGACCTTTAGCTCTATTCCTGTAAGTACGTATTAGATGGATGAAAAGTTGCAGCCACCCGACGTGCTGCGCGCCGAGGTGCTCGCCGCACTGGGCGAGCGGGCCGGATTCACGACCCGACGCCCGGGCGAGGCGTGCCCCCTCACGGGGGTGGCGGTCTTCGGCCTCACCCAGGTGCACTCGAGCCGCGTCCTCGTGATCGACGAGACCCGGGAGCCGGACGAGGTGAGACGGATGGAGGCCGACGGCCTCGTCACGTCGCGCCCCGGCGCGGCCCTCACCATCAGGGTGGCCGACTGCGTGCCCGTCCTCCTGGCCGCTCCGCAGGGCCGGGCCGTTGCCGCGCTCCATGCGGGGTGGCGCGGCATCGCGGGCGGGATCCTCGCGCGGGGCGTGGAGATCCTGTGCCGCGAGGCGCAGGTGGACGCCGGGCAGATCCTCGCCGCCGCGGGCCCGGCCATCGGCCCGTGCTGCTACGAGGTGGACCTGGAGACGGGCCGCAGAATCGCCTCCCGATCGCCTCAAGGGGTGCTCGCCGAGCCCCACGACGAGGGCAAGGTGATGGCCGACCTGTGGCAGGCCGTGCTGGGCCAGCTCCACGCGGCGGGCCTGAGCCCGGAGCACACGGAGGCCGTTCGCACGTGCACGCGCTGTCATCCCGGGAGCCTGCACTCTTATCGCAGGGACGGGCCCCTTACCGGGCGCCAGATCGGGTTCATCGCCACGCCTGTCGATTGACCCGTCCGAGGCGATCGGCGTAGTGTGGTTCGGATGGAAGGGCGCTGGTATCTCGTCTTCGTCCCGCTCATGCTCATCGCGGCGATCTTCCTCGGCTACTCGAGCTTCTCCACCACGTTCAACTTCGAGACCTGGGGCGCGCGCTCCATCATCGACTCCGCGTTCACGGTGGCCCGGGCGAAGGTGGACACCCTGGAGCGCAAGGTCATCGACAGCGACAACGCGCTTCTCACGCTGGTGGACCTCGAGGACCTGCCGGGCCTCGAGGAGAAGTGGAGCGAGCTGACCAAGGTGAGCCACGCAGTGGACACGATCATCATCCTCGACGCCGAGCGCAACGTGCACTTCTACGTCTCGGACCACGAGGGGGAGAAGCTCGGCACGGTGCTCTACGACTTCCGCGAGCGCATCCGGCCCGAGCTGGTGCTCAAGAAGGGCCGCAGCCTCACGCTCAGGCACCTGCACGGCAGGTTCGGGGGCCGCACCTACCTCATGTCCTACAAGTCCAAGCAGTACCGCGGGGCCTGGTACACCGTCTGCCTGAACTACAACATCAAGTACATGAAGGAGATCCTGCTTCCGGAGCTCCTCGACGATCTCGCGCCGAAGAGCCTCTACAACGTCGTGGACACGGAGGGACGCCTCATCGTGGGCCAGCGCTTCGGCGACACGGGCGAGTTCTCGGTGGCCCGCCGCTTCCCCTCGACGCTCTACGGCTGGAGGCTGCAGGTGGCGCCCACCGCGGCCGCCGTGTACGAGGCCACGAGCCAGAAGCGCTACCTCTACGAGATCGTCACGGTGGTCATCGCCTTCTTCGTCATCTTTGCGGGCATGGGCTTCTTCATCTACGCGGCCGAGAAGGAGCGCCGGCTCGGCGTCCTCAAGAGCGAGTTCGTGGCCAACGTCTCGCACGAGCTCAAGACGCCCCTCTCGATCATCCGCCTGTTCTCCGAGATGCTGAGCCTGGGCAAGGTCAACGACGCCGAGAAGGAGAAGAAGTACCACGAGGTGATCAGCCGGGAGTGCGAGAGGCTCACGGCGCTGATAGACAACGTGCTCGACTTCGCGCGGCTCGAGGGCGGGAGGATGCAGTTCGAGCTGACCGAGGCCCGGCCGGCAGAGGTGCTCGCCTCGGCCGCCGAGATCTACCGCCACCGGCTCGAGCGCGAGAAGATCGAGCTCGAGCTGGACATCCCCGACGACCTGCCCACGGTGCAGATGGACAGCCACGCCATCACCCTCGTCTTCGTGAACCTGCTGGACAACGCCGCCAAGTACGCCGAGGGGACGGACAGGGTC
>JAFDER010000535.1 GCA_019310245.1 Deltaproteobacteria bacterium | reverse complement strand
GAAGGTCTACGGCTCGGAGGTCTTCGACATGGTGGTGGATGAGGGCGTCCAGATCCACGGCGGCTACGGCTACATCTCCGAGTACATCGTCGAGCGCGCCTACCGCGACTCGCGCATCAACCGCATCTTCGAGGGCACGAACGAGATCAACCGCCTGCTCATTCCCGGCACCATGCTCAAGAACGCCCTCAAGGGCCGCTTCCCGTTCTCGGCGCGGCTCAAGGAGATCCAGGAGGAGATCGCCGACGCCTCCAAGCGGCCCGGCAAGCCCGAGGGACCGCTGGCCGACGAGATCCAGGCCGTGGACCTCATGAAGCGTGGAGTGCTCCTGGCGTGCAACGTGGGCAACGAGGCCCACATGATGGACATCATGGAGCACAAGAAAGGCCAGACGCAGATGGCCATGCTCGACATGGCCGATCTCATCATGGAAACCTACGCGTGCGACTCGCTCGTGGCCCGCTGCCTCCAGCTCCTCGACGAGAAGGGCGAGGAGAAGAGCAGCGTTCCGCTCGCCATGATGAGGCTCTACCTCTCGGAGAGCCTCGACATGGTCCGATCGGTCGGAAGGCGTCTCGTCTCCAACGCCTCGCCCGAGAAGAAGCTCGAGGCGAACCTCGCCGTGTTTTCTTCCTACGTGCCCTTCCTGCCCTACAACACGCACGACCTGCAGGATCTGGTCGGGGCCCACATGGCCGACCGCGAGCGCTACACGCTCGACTGAGTCGATCCGCCCCGGTTCGCACCAATTCGGCGACCATGCCCCGGACAGGCATCGTCCGGGCGCGTCCTCGGATCCGTGCTCCAACGAATCCCCGGCAGGCAACCAGGCCGCAACGCCCCTGTTGTTCTTGACGATTGCGAGGCTGGAGAACTATTATCGAGCCAGGTTAGTCTATCCGGGATCTGGCCAAGGGAGTGGTCTACTCCGAGGTCAGACCGTGTAGGAGTGTCGTGGTCGACGAGAATCTACCGAGGCGGTTCGGCAAGTACACGCTGATCAGGCATCTCGCCACGGGCGGGATGGCCGAGATCTACCTCGCCATCCACCGCTCCATCCAGGGCTTCGAGAAGCTCGTCGTCATCAAGCGAATCCTGCCGCGCTACAGCGAGGACGACGAGTTCATCCGCATGTTCCTCGCAGAGGCCCGCATCGCCGCCACGCTCAACCACCCCAACATCATCCAGATCTTCGACGTGGGAAGCGTGCACAAGGACTACTTCATCGCCATGGAGTACGTGCACGGCGAGGATCTGCGCTCCGTCGTCGGCGCCATGCGCAAGGCGGGGTACAAGGAGTTTCCGCCCGAGATGGCCCTCGGCGTCGTGAGGGGGCTGTGCAAGGGCCTGTCCTACGCCCACGATCACAAGGGTCTCGACGGGGAGCCGCTCAACATCGTCCACCGCGACATCAGCCCCCAGAACACCATCGTCACCTTCCCCGGGGAGGTGAAGATCGTGGACTTCGGCATCGCGCGCGCCGCCATGAAGGACATGAAGGACGAGAAGGGCGCGCTGAGGGGCAAGTTCCCCTACATGTCGCCCGAGCAGTGCCGGGGTCGGGATCTGGATAAGCGCTCCGACCTGTTCTCCGTCGCGATCATGCTCTTCGAGCTGACCACGGGCCGGAGGCTTTTCAAGGGAAAGAACGAGCTCGATACGATCAAGCGGATCGTCGAGAAGGAGTACCCCAGGCCCACACAGCTGCGCAAGGACTACCCGCCCGATCTCGAGAGCATCGTCATGAAGGGCCTGGCGCGTGACCGCGACGAGCGCTACGCGGATGCCCGCGAGATGGGAGAGGCGCTCGACGAGTACATCCGCGACCAGAAGCTCAAGGTGTCCGCGCTCGAGATGAGCCGGTTCATGGAGGACCTGTTCAAGGAGAAGCTCGCCGAGCAGCGCGAGCTGATGAAGGAGGGCAAGAAGCTCGCCGACATCGTTGCAGAACAGGAGGCCGAGGAGATCACGGAGATGGATTTCCTCGACATGACCAACATCCCCACGACGGGAGGCACGCCCGGGGCCATGAGCGTGACGTCGAGCGGCGTGATGCACGTGGCTCCCCGCAAGAAGACGAGCCCACTCGTCTTCGTGGTCATCGCGCTGCTCGTGCTCGCCGTGGGCGGGCTCGGCACGTTCCTCGGCCTGGGCGTGCTCAAGGCCCGCAGGAATGCGGCACTGAGCATCGGCGTCGTGCAGGTCGAGACCACCCCGGCAAAGGCCTCGGTGTGGGTCGACGGGCAGAAGCAAGGCCAGGCCACGCCCACCAGGGTCGAGAAGCTCATGCCGGGCATCGAGTACGTCTTCAAGATCACGAAGGACGGCTACGAGCCCTTCGAGAAGACCGTGATGCTCACCAAGGAGAATCCCAAGTTCAGCCTGAAGGCGGCTCTCGTCGCCCTCGCGGCCGTGGGCGACGGGGTCCTCAAGGTGAGCGGGAAGCCGCGCGACGCGGTCATCATCTTCGACGGCAAGGAGCAGGAGAAGCGGGGCAAGGTCACGCTCACGGGCGTCAAGCCCGGGGCTCCCCACACCCTGCTCGTGCAGCACCCCGAGTTCGAGGACTTCAGCGAGACCGTGCGTCTCAAGGCGGGCGAGGTGAAGGCGCTGTCCTTCGACCTGAAACCGCGTCCGCTCGCGGACGACGAGTTCCTCCTCGCCGTGGAGACCGACCCGGAGGGGGCCGCGGTCAGCC
>JAFDER010000119.1 GCA_019310245.1 Deltaproteobacteria bacterium | reverse complement strand
AGCCCCCTTTGTTCAAGGACACCGAAGAGTTTCCGTTGGCAAACCGTTTGACGATCTCACTTCGAGATCAGGGCTGGAGATCGGTGCTGCCCTTCGACGGGCTCAGGGCAGCGGAGGAAAAGTGTCAATTGTAGGGGTCTGACCCCTATCAGTACTCGATGAACCCGATGAGCAGCTCCTGCACGGCGGGCCAGGCGTCCGGGCCGATCGAGTTGGTCTCCTCGTAGTGATCGCCCTCGGCATCGTTGAGGTACGCACCCGGCGAGGCCAGCTGGAAGTTGTAGGACGGCACGAGGTAGCCGATCTCGTCGCCGGTGAGGCCGAACACCATCGGGTACTCCACGCCCCGGTCGCGCATGCGGTCGAAGAGATACGGCCCCTCGGGAGCAAGCGAAAGGTCGGGGGGGTTGGTGTTGCCCGGCCAGGACAGGGTCCCGGGATCGATGAACCCGTCGTAGCACGGGGGCGTGTGCGAGCCGTCGTAGCCGCCCACGAAGTGCTCGGCCGTGGGCTCTCCGGGAACGCCGAGCGCGGCCGCGCGTCCGATGCGGATCCAGGAGGCCTCGCTGTAGAGCCTCGGGAAGTTGCCCGGACCCACGGGCCGGGTGTCGTCATAGCCGTGGATGTCGTCGCGGTGGAACACGCCGGTGAGCATCATGGCGTGGTAGGCGTAGTTGTGGGCCTCGAGCTCGAGGACCGTGGACTTCACCTCGAGCGGGCACTCGTCCTCCGGCTCGGTGGCGCTCTCGAGCCCCGTCAGAGCGATGTCCGCCAGGTACCAGCCCAGGGACTCGTCCAGCCCCTCGCCGGGGCGCTCCCAGGTGGCCCCGTCGAGGCCCTCGTGTCCGTACAGGTCGTCGAAGTCGTAGGGGCAGAGCAGCCCGCCCACGGCACCCGACATGTAGACAGTCACGCCCCCCACGCCGTCGCGGTCCACGGAGCCCACGTGCACGCCCTCCTCGATGCCGAGCCTCAGCCAGTGGGGAAAGTCGGCGGTGATCATGTCGTTGGACTCGCCCCGGTACTCCGGGTGCGAGTGCCAGTTGACGAACGTGGAGATGGTGTCGCCCGAGTCCCGGGAGGTGAAGTGCAGCAGGGTCATGGTGTTGAGGATGATGACCGGATCGCGCGTGTCGGTGATGAAGTTACAGGGGCCGTTCGCGTGGTCGTCCACCTCCACCGCCGCATAGGCCACCTGCGCGGGCACCATGGAGGTGAACCCCTCGTGCACGACCTGCACGATGCCGTCGTGCACGGTCTGCATGTACTCCTCGGTCCAGCCGGGCCACAGCTCGTCGAACCCCCAGATCCCCATGGTGTCCGGGCCGTTGTGGGTGTGCGTGGAGGAGACGGAGACGAAGTCGATCTCCGGGTGCATGGAGGCGATCGCCTCGCGCGCCTTCTCGATGTCCGAGTGGAAGTAGCCCACGAGATCGACCACCACCACGGCGATGGTGGTGCTCTTCCAGCTCAGCACCACGGCTCTGGCCTCGAGGTCCGTACCGATCCCTCGCGCGGGCCGCGCGTTGCCGAACCCGCCGATCCAGGTCGCGTCCCACTCGCCGTCGCCGTCCACGTCGTTCCAGGTGTCGTCTCCGAGGGGGTGCGGCTCGAACTCGAAGTCGCCGTCCGCGTCCACGTCCATCCACTCGGTGATCGTGGGGTTGATGACCACGGCCGCCGCGCCCGCGCGCAGGATCTCCTCGCCCGTGTCCGGGCACGAGGGGCCGCCCGGGCACGCGAAGTCGGGCTCGAAGCCCGATCCCTTCTTCTTGCAGGACGGGCTCAGGGCGAGGAGGCACGCGAGGGCGGGGATGAGGAGCTTTTTCATCGTGACCTTCGCCTCAGGGTGTGAAGGCGGTCCAGACCTGGACCGTCCACGTGTTGTCCGGCGTGTTGAACCCGGGGCCCTTGAGGGCGTCGCCGGCGTGCAGGACGCCCCCCTCCACGCCGATGTGGGCGTGGCCTTCGTGGAAGTGGTACTTCACGGCGAGATCCGTCTCGAAGCCGAGGAACTTGCCGTCCGCGAAGCTTGAGATGACGGCGCCGTCCGCCTCGTCGCGCCATGCCTGGAGGAATGCCAGGATGATCTCGAGCCCGTCGAGCGGCTCGTAGCGCACGGTCTGCATGAAGAACCAGGCGTTGTACAGGCCTCCCCCGCTCCACATCCCCTCCTGGTCCGCCCAGCCGCCGCGGGTGCGCTCGGCGAGAACGAGGGGAAACAGGACCAGGCCGATGCGCACGTTGGGGTTTGCCGGCCTGACCTCGAACTTCTCGTCCGTGGCCGTGGCGTCGCCCGAGGCGTAGCCCGCCTCGAGCTTGAAGCGCATCTTCCACACGTCGATGCCCACCCGCGCGATCCAGGCCGAGATGTCGGCCTCTGCGCGCTCCCTCAGCCAGTCGTCGGGATCGTCCGTGGCCGAGGGAAGCAGCGGGATCGCCTGGGAGTGTCCCTTGAGGAGGTAGTGCTCGTACTCGGCGAACGCCGGCCCGAGGTGGAGCTTGAGGTACCAGTCGTAGATGTGGATGCGGCTGTTCGTCGCGTTCTGCCAGCGCTGGACGTAGTAGAATCCCGCGCCGAGCGAGTCGCTCGCACCCAGCCAGTTGAGATCCTCGCCGCCGTAGGCGAGCGCCGCGGTGAACGAGTCCACGTCGTCCTCGTACGTGCCCAGCCAGTTCGACAGGTACGGGATGCGCGCGCCGCCGATGGCCGTGTCGTCGGTCACGAGCTTGTCGTAGGCCACGACGAGGTAGAGGGGGAAGGGATCGGCGTCGCTCTTGGCAATCGTCTGCGCGATGGCCACGGGCATGGTGGCGAACATCACGCGGTCGCTGATGCTCATCACGTCGTTCCAGCCGAAGTCGTCGTCGAACCCGCCTCCGCCGTCCGTCAGCAGGCCCAGGCCCCAGTCCGAGGGCATGCGGCCCGCTCGCAGGACCCCGAGCACGACGTTGATCTCGACCCACACCGCGGGCAGCGCGATGCTGGGCACGTCGTCGCCCTCCTGGTTCGTGCTCGAGGGATTTCCGGCGAACAGGCCCACCGAGCTCAGGCCCGCGTTGTCGCCCCAGACCACGTTGTCGAGTGCATGGATCCACATCTCGAGCTTGACGAGGTCCTTGTACGCGAGAGCGGGCTCGAGCCTGAGCCGCTGGACGAAGTAGTCGAGCTTGCGGTGCTTCCAGCCCATGGGCCTGAGCTGGTTGAAGTCGCCCACGTGCAGGTACCGGGCCCGGTAGTAGCCGTCCAGCGAGAAGCTCATGCCCAGGCCGAGCTCCACGTGGATGCCGTCTGCCGGGGCGGGCTCGGCCTCGTCGGGAGCGGGGCTGCCCTTCGACGGGCTCAGGGCAGCGGGAGGGGGCTCGGCCTCATCGGTAGGCTCCTCCACGGGACCGGCCTCGGCGGGCTCGGCCTCGTCCTCGTCGACGATGGCGGGATCGTCTTCCTCGTCGAAGTCGGGCTCCTCCAGCTCGTCCTCCGGCGCGGGGGTGGCGAACGCGGGCTCCTGCGCCCCGGATCGTACCGGTGCGAGGAGCGCCGCGGCGAGCAGGCACGCGAGAGGCGTTCGCATCACCACACGCAGAGTTCCGTCCACGCTCCGCCATCGAGGTCGGTGGAGGTGAAGTCCAGGATGGTGATGGCGTTCGCGATGATCCGGATGTCGCTCCGCTCGCCCACGCGCACCATGTCGCCCGGGCAGCCCGAGTCCGGGATGATGCCATGCAGCTCCAGGTCGTAGTCGTCGGCGGGCGGGATCTGCATCACGCCGAAGAGCCCGTCCGCGCTCGACCACCACTGGTCCTGCGCCGGCGTCTCGTCGATGAAGTAGCGGTCCAGGCACCGGTTCTCGCCCATGCAGCGCGTTCCGTCCCCGTTGTAGAGACGGGCCACGATGCCCTCGATGTCCTGGACGGCGCAGTCGTCGAAGCCTCCGGCCAGGATGCCCATCGTCGGGTCCGGCGTGATGCCGAGCACCGTGGTGATGAGCTGGTACGTGGCCTGGGAGACCGCGATGGCGTCGATCTCGCCGCCTTCCACGTCGGGCGTGGGCTGGGAGTACTCGATGGACGTCTTGACCACGCCCGGCGGGTAGAGCGGCGTCTCGCCGCCGACCACCTTGTAGGCGATCAGCCTGTCGCGCGGCACGAGGGCCGTGACGCGTCCGTCGGCGTCGGTGAGATCCAGGTTGGTCGAGTCCAGGTCCGGCGTGCCCGATGCGTCGTTGTTGTAGAAGATCTCCAGCTGGACGCCCTCCACGGCGAAGCTCTTCTCGAAGTCCTCGACCACGAACACGGCGCTGACCATCTCGTCCGTGGCCGAGCCGTTGGGCGGCAGGTCGTCGCATCCGGTCCAGACGTAGTCGTCCACCGCGATGTTGGGCATGCCCGCCGGATAGCCGTCCGCGCCTCCGGTGTCCGTCGCCGCGTCGGTGTCTGTGCCGTTACCGTCGCCGCACGCGGCGGGTGCGAGGGCCAGCAGCACTGCAGCCAGGATGGCAATGTGTGGGTGATGCATCTGTCTCCTCCTCGGGTTCTATGGTCTCCAGGTCAACATGTCGACGAGATGGGCGCGGATGATGGGCCACGCGTTCTCCCCGACCGAGTTCGTCTCCTCGTAGTGCTCGCCCGGCGCCTCGGTGATGTACGCGCCGGGCCGGGCGAGGATGTAGTTGTATTCGGGGATGAGATAGCCGAGCATGTCGTTCGTGACTGCCCAGGCCATGGGGAAGTCGGCGTTCTCGAGCCTGTCGAACATGTAGGGCGGGCCGGGGGCGAGCGAGAGGTCGGGCGGGTTCTCGTTGTCCGGCTGGCTGAGCGTGGTCATGTCGAGGTCGAGCATCTCCCGGGCACACGCGGGCGTGCGCGAGCCGTCGTATCCGCCGAAGAAGATCTCCGGGTTGGGCTCGCCGCCCAGGCCGATGGCCTGTGCGCGGCCGATCCTGAGCCACGAGACCTCTGTCCAGATCCAGGGCAGGTTGTCCACGCTCGCGGGACGCGTGTCGTCGAACCCGTGCACGTCGTCGCGGTGGAAGATGTTCGAGAGCATCATGGCGTGGTAGCCGTAGTTCTCCACGGGTAGCTCGATGCGCTGGGCCCTGACCTCGAGAGGCACCTCCTGTTCGGGCCCCTCTCCCGTATCCACGGCCTCGAGCGCGATCTTCGCCAGGTTCCAGCCGATGCACTCGGCGAGCGCGAAGCCCTTCTCGGAGATCACGGTGCCGTCCAGATCCTCGCAGATGACGTCGCCCGGCCCGATCTGGCTGCCCACCGGGCCCTGGATGAAGACGGCCGTGCCGCTCAGGCCCGGCATGAGGGTGTCCCCGCGGTCGATGCCGTCCTCGATGCCCATCCTCAGCCAGTAGACGAAGTCCGCGCTCAGGCTCTGGTGGTGGTCGTCGCTCGACTCGGGGTGGGCCGTGAAGTGCACGAGCGTCCCGATGGCCTCCGCGCCGTCGCGCCCAGTGAAGTGGAGCACCGTGAGGTCCTCGGCGAAGATCACGGGAGGCCGGCCGTCGCTCTGCACGTTGCAGATGCCGCGCGTGGGATGCGAGTCGGCCGCCACCTGGTTGTAGGTGACCTGCGCGGGGACCATGTTCTCATACGCCTCTCGTATGGCGGCCTCGGTCCCGGCGCCAATCGTGTCGAAGAACTCCTGCCTCCACCCGGGCCAGGCCTCGTCCATGCCCCAGATGCCCACGGTGTCCGGTCCCTCGTGGTTGTGCGTGGACGAGACGGAGACGAAGTCGATGTCCAGATCGCTCACCGCCTCGCGAATGTCCGCGATGTCGCTCGCGAAGTACCCGATCAGGTCGAGGGAGACGATGGCGATGGTCGTGGACTTCCACCTGAGCACGAGCACGCGGCTCGTGATGGGGTCGTGCACGTCGCGCGCCGGCCTGGGGTTGCCGAGGCCCGCGATGTAGACGAAGTCCCACTCGCCGTTGCCGTTGCCGTCGAACCACTCGTCATCGCCGAGCGGCGGAGGCTCGAACTGCGAGTTGCCGTTCGCGTCCACGCTCTGGTAGTCGACGATCTCGGGGGTGACGTCGCGCATTGCCGCGCCCGCATAGAGCACGGCCTCTCCCTCGTCCGGGCAGGAGGGATCGCCCGGGCAGACGAGATCGGGCCGCGGTGCACTGTCGCCGTCCTCGGGCTTGCAGGCCGTCGTCTCCGCCAGGATGAACAGGGCGAGCGCCAGCCTGATGGGCCCCCTGTGGTGCATCAGTCCGCCGCGGGCAGGAGCGGGATCCAGGAGCACAGCGCGTCGGCGTTTTCCGGGATCGACTCCACCTGCTGGCACATCTGCCACGAGTAGACGCGGCCGCCCGTCATGAAGTGCAGGCCGATGGACGAGATCATGAAGGTGTCGAGATCGAACGGCGCTGCGGGATCCGGAACGTCGAAGCCGTGGGTTCCCGTCGACTCGATGTAGGGCATGATATAGACCGATACGCCGCCCGGGCAGTAGATCTTCTCGAGGAAGCGCCTCGAGCCCGCGTCCGTGGTCCACGTGTAGCACTCGCCACACCGCTGGACCGTGCACCCCTCGCAGTCGAACACGCCGGTGGGCAGGTCCAGCGCGGCCTCGTCCGGTGCGCCCGCGGGAGCGCAGGCCGCGGCGTCGTACTCGCCCGCCAGCGACGGCTTCCAGGTGCGCAGGGGATCCTCGAGATAGGGTACGTTCTGGCCGTCCGTGCCGCGGTCGATGTCGTCGAGGTCGAAGAGCACGGTGCAGCCCTCCATCGTGCACGTGCCCGAGGCGTCGTCCTTGTAGGCCCTGCCGTAGCGCTCGTTCGCCTCGATGACGTAGTTGTCCAGCATGATCTGGTTCGGCGTCCGGCCGCCGTACTGGGGCAGTGTCGTGGTGAAGTCCAGGACGCCCGAGGCGCGGCCCTGGGCCGCGGCCGTGTTCACCGGAACGTTCATGTCGCCAATGGTGCCCACGATGATCGCGTTGACGCGGCGCTCGTCCGGCGGCACGGGGTACTCGGCGCTCGGCAGCGGGTCGATGAAGTAGTGCGGAGCGTGGCTGATCGGGTCGCCGGGCTCGAGCCCGAGCTGTGCGATGGCCAGGAACGAGCGCAGGCTCGAGGTGCCCTTGATGTGGCCGTAGCCCTCGGCCGGAGAGACCAGCTTCTCGCCCTCGCTCCACTGCCAGAACTGGAACTCCTGGAACCTCTCCCAGGTCTCGATCAATCTCTTCTGGCCGTCCGGGTTCACGGGGTCGCAGTGCTCGTAGTCCACGAACGGATCGCCGTCCGAGCCGTCGTAGAACGCAACCTTGAGCGTATCCATGAAGTCCGAGGGAAATGAGATCCGGAACATGCCGGCCTCGTCCGCGCGCGCGCACCGGCGCACGTCGTTGCCCCAGTTGTGCACCACGATGCCGTCGCCGCCGGCGATGCCGTTGTCTCCTTCACCAAGATCGGCGCAGGCGAACTCGACGCCCACGTCGTCGTTGAGATCCGGGATCGTGAACTCGATCGAGAGCTGGCCGGCCGCACACTCGGAGCGGTCGCCCTCCACGTCCGCCTCTGTCACGAGCTTCGAGTCCAGGATGGGCCCGATGGTCCTGAGGATGACGGCCTCCTTCACGCCTCCCTGCGTGCTGCGCAGGCCCACGTCGGCCAGGCCGCCGCCTCCGGCCACCGGGGCGATGCCCTTGATGGCGGGCTCGGCCCCTCCCATGAGGGCGCTCATGATCCCGCCCAGGCTCTGGCCCCAGGCGAAGTACCAGTTGTCCGGACCTCCGAAGTCCACGGTGCCGTCCGCGTTGAAGTCGCCGGCCATCTCGCGCACACCGTCGCCGTTGTAGTCGCCCACCACGAACTGGTCTCCCGGCTCCATGTTCTCGAAGTCGTACGTCGTGTCCACGGAGCCGTTGCGGTCCACGTCGAACGGCTGGGCCATCTTCGTCCCGTCGAACGAGCGGAGGACCCGGATGAGGGCGAAGTGGTCGAGCGCGCTCTGGCGCACGATGTCGCGCGTGTGGAAGATGTACGCGGACCAGAAGTCTCCCGCACTGTCCTTCTGTCCGTCGCCGTTCATGTCCCGGGCCCGGTCGTCGAGGATGAACTCGCCGAGCGGCGAGAGGTCCTCGACCTGGAAGACGGCCTTGAGGGCCGAGAGGAACACCTCGTCCTCGCCCAGGCCGTGGTGCGCGCAGGCCACGCCCGCCGTGGCGAGCCCGAACTTGGCAAGGCTGCCGGCGAAGCCCAGGGCCTCGAGCATCATGGACGTGTAGCCGTGCCCGTAGAAGACCACGGGGAAGGGCTCGTCCTCGCGGCCCTCGATCTTGAATTCCTGCTTGGGCACGGCCACGAAGAAGGGGACCCAGGTGTCGGTGTGCTTGCCCGTGCCCTTCTCGGTGTTGACGATCCACCAGCCCTCGTCCATGTCCACCACCGTCATCTCGCCGTCTCCGTTGCGGTCCTCCTCGTTGTCCAGATGCCCGTCTCCGTCGCGGTCCTCGCCTTCGTCGAGCACGCCGTTGAAGTTCAGGTCCTCTCCGCGCTTGTCGAAGTGGCCGTCCCCGTCCAGGTCCTCGCTCATCCAGCGGTAGTCCTCCCAGTCGTCGTCGAACTCGTCATGGCCGTCGTTGTCCATGAAGTTGGGGCTCCAGATGTGGCCGAAGACGAAGTAGTCCACGTAGGTGTACATGTCGAGGAGGGGCGCCGCCTCCTCCTCGGGCATGCCGAAGAGGTCCTCCACGTACCGGCGCACGACTCGCATGAGGGCGTCGGTGGGAAGGATGAACCCCGTGGCGATCTGCTCGTCCGAGAGCGAGCACTCCACCGCGTGGGGGTTGCACCCCCACGAGCGCGCCATGATGGGCTC
>JAFDER010000534.1 GCA_019310245.1 Deltaproteobacteria bacterium | reverse complement strand
GCAACCACGAGCACGGGAACGACGAGGTAGGACCAGTTCCCGGCTGGGGACCGCGGTGGCGTGGGGCCATTCTCCATGGCTCGAAACACTACAGGGAACGCAATAGGGGATCAAAAAACCTGCAGATATTGGCCCGATCAAGCCGAGGGCAGCACGATGCGCGCGATGGCCCCACCCTCCGGGCGGTTTTCGAGGTGGATCGTCCCTTTATGTCGTTCGACGATCGACTTGCACAGAGCGAGCCCGACGCCGAGACCGTAGCTTTTCGTCGTGAAGTAGGGATCGTAGATCCGCTCCAGGAGCTCCGGGTCCATCCCGCGACCGGAATCGGCGACGCTGACCTGTATCCGACCCGACTGCAGTTTACGCCCCTCGATGAGGATGACCTCGCCCGATCCCCTGCTCGCTTCCGCGGCGTTTCGTACGAGATTCATGATCACCTGGCCGAGCTGATCTCGATCGGCGAGCACGGACAGATCCGGAGGAACGTCCACTCGCAGCGTCAGGTCCCGGATCTCCCTGTCCCGGGAACACATCTCGGCGATCTCCTTGACGACGGGGCTCAGATCGACCGATGCGATCACAGGATCCGGCGGTCGGGCAAGGTTGAACAGGGAGGTCACGAGGCGGCCGATCTTCTCCGTCTCGCGGTGGACGATGGAGAGCAGCCTCCTGTCCTCGTCGTCCAGGTCCTCGCTCTCCATGACAAGCTCGATGCTACCAGAGATAGAACCGAGCGGATTTCTGATCTCGTGCGCCAGTCCAACAGCCAGGTCACCGAGTGCACGATACTTCTCGAACTCGGTGAGCTTCTGACCCAGGCGTCGGACCTCCGTCACATCCATCAGGTGCACGATCGAGCCGATGACGCGGCCGGTGCCATCCTGCAACGGTGCCTTCATGTACTCGACCAGAACCTCCCGCTCTCCCCGGGGTAGAGTGACCTCACCCATGGGAGGCACGGAGCTGACGGATTCGTAGCCCTCGCCCATCACGTCGTGCAGCGGGCGTCCAACGAGCTCGACTGACCTGGCACCGAGGATCTGCTCCACGGCCGGATTGGTGCTCCGGATCTTGCCGCCCACGTCGGTGGTCACGAGGCCGGAGGGAAGAAGGGTCACGACGGCCTCGTTGAGGCGGTGCAGATCCTCGAAGATCTCCTGCGTCCGTTCCAGGCTCCTTCCGGTCCGCGTCACCTGGAGGGCCAGAACCCACCCGAGCATGGCGACGAGGACCATGGAGCCGATGTCAAGCGTCAGTGCAATGACAAGATCGCCCAACTCCGGCTGCATCGGAATGCCGGACAGGTTTCCAAGGCCCGGAAACCAGTCGAGCAGTCGAGCCACGACGACGAGAACGTATACCGCGATGGAGAGCACGAGGGTGAAGATGACGCCCCTCTCTCCAAGGTAAACCGCGGAGGTGACGATGGAGAGGGGAAAGAGGAACGTGAAGTAGCTGTTCACGCCTCCCGTGACGGAGATGATTGCCCCCCAGAGAAGGAGGTCCAGCTGGATCTGGACGAAGGCGACCCAGTACAGTCCACGCCTCAGCCTGAAGACCAGGACGACGTACACCGCCGAGGCCGCGATGACCGCCAGCACGACGCCGCCGATCAGCCCCAGGGCAGGCGACGCGAACAGGAGGAGCTGATCCCGCTGGAGCAGGGCCATGAGCAGACCGAACAGGAGGATGAAGACGATGCGACCGAGGATGAGGAAGATCAGGCGCCGCCTGAGCTCCGGCGGATCGATTGCCGAGGACCTGCTGGCTCGCCCAACCTCCATTGGTGGGAGATCCTACTCTGACTTGATGTTGCCGGCGAGATTGAAGATGGGCAGGTACATGGCAATCATGAGGCCACCAACAACGCCACCAACACCGACCATCAGGATGGGCTCGATGACGGATGTCATGGCCGCAACGGCCACGTCAACCTCGTCCTCGTAGAAGTCCGCGATCTTGTTGCACATCTGATCAAGCGCTCCGGACTGCTCCCCGACGGCGATCATCTCGACCACCATGCCCGGAAACACGCCGGCCTGACCGAGCGGCTCGGCCATGGTCTTGCCCTCGCTGATCTTGTCGCGCGCAAAGAGCACTGCCTTCTCGATGACGGCGTTGCCCGTGGCGCGCGCGACGATCTCCATGGCGTCGAGGATGGGAACGCCGGAGCTCAGGAGCGTTCCAAGCGTGCGCGTAAATCGCGCCACGGCGGTCTTGCGCAGCACGGTCCCGACCATGGGAATGAAGAGCAGGAACCTGTGGACCATCAATCGTCCCGCCTCGGTGCGGTACACGGCGACGAATGCGATGGCGAGCAGGATGAGGATACCCACGACGAACGGTCCAACAGTCAGGAACCCCTTGCTGATGGCGATGACGAGCCGGGTCGGACCGGGGAGCTCGGCGGACGATCCCATCTGAGAGAAGAGCCTCTCGAACGTCGGGATGACCCATCCAAGCATGATCGCCGTGACGAGAACGCCGACACAGATGACCACCACGGGATAGACCAGTGCTCCAACAACCTGTCTCTTGAGCTTGTTGCGCTTCTCGATGTGGGTGGCAAGACGGTTGAGAATCGTGTCCAGGATTCCACCGGTCTCCCCAGCAGCCACCATGTTGACGAAGAGATCATCGAAGACCTTTGGATGCATGCGAAGCGCTTCCGAGAAGGTGCTTCCGCCCTCGACCTCCTC
>JAFDER010000118.1 GCA_019310245.1 Deltaproteobacteria bacterium | reverse complement strand
CGAGTCGAGTCCGGGGAAGGGGTCCGACTTTCGCGTCTACCTCCCGGCCGTGCCGGAGCTCGACGCGGAGGACACGACCGGCGAGTTCTCCATCGAGCAGTACCTGGGCAATGGAGAGAGGATCCTCTTCGTTGAGGACGACGAGTACGTCCGCCACTCCACCACGAAGTCGCTCCAGCACGGAAGGTACGAGGTCCTGGCGGTCTCCAGCGCGGAGGAAGCGCTCGAGGTGATCGAGAACGAGGGGCGGGACTTCGACCTCGTGTTCACCGACATCGTCCTCTCGAAGATGAACGGCGTCGATCTCGTGCGGCTGCTCCTGCGAGACAGGCCCGGCCTCAAGGTCCTGCTCACCTCCGGGTACACGGACGAGAAGACGAAGCTCGAGACGATCACCGAAGAGGGCCTTCTCTTCCTTCCCAAGCCCTACGACGTCGCCTCGCTCCTGCGGTGGGTCTGGAAGGCCATCCGCGCCTGACGTAGCGTCAGTGCCAGCGGAAGAGGCGCAGGGCCAGGAGGAAGCCGAGCGCGCCCCATGCCGCGAGCACCGCGACCTGAGGCAGGGTGCTCAGCACCGGTGCGCCGTCGTTGACCACGGCGCGCAGGGCGTCGTTCAGGGCGGTGAGCGGGAGGGCCCTGATCACGGGGTGGACCGCCTCGGGAAAGCGTTCGTACGAGAAGAACGCGCCGGAGAGCAGCCACATGGGCAGCATGAAGGCGTTCATCAGGCCCGAGGCCACCTCCGTGGAGTCCGTTCGCGACGCCACGAGCAGGGCCAGACCGGTGAAGGAGATGCCTCCGAGCAGGGACACGAACCCGAGCCAGAGGAAGGAACCGTGCACGGCGACGCCGAAGACCAGCCACCCGAACGCGACGAGTGCGGCGACCTCGGCGAGCAGGAAGACGATCCTCGAGAAGATGTACGAGAGCATGTAGTGGGACCTGCGCATGGGAGTCGCGGCCAGCCTCTTGATGAGCTTTCGCCTCCTGGCGAGGACGACGGCGTAGCCGATGCCCCACATGCTCGAGCCCATGATGTTCAGGCCGATGAGTCCGGGGATGAGGAAGTCGATGTACCGCCCGCCCTGCTCGATGACGGTCTCTTCCTGCACGTCCGCGACGTCCAGCCGCCCCAGCCCCCGCTGGAGCGCCGCATCGACCACCAGTCGCGCCGTCCTGCCGGCGGGCCGCATGGGATCGTACCTGTAGGTGAACGAGAACCTCCCTGCCTCGCGGCCCCCCGTGATGACGAGGTCCACCTTCCCCGTGCGCAGCGACGTCGCCGCCTCGTCGGACGAGACCCTCGAGACGTCCACGTTCTCCACATCGCGGAGGATCTCCTCCGCACGCTCCAGGGCCGCGTCCGTGCCAACCAGCACGACCGCGGTCGTCTCCGGAGGCCTGGACCGGAACGCGATCCCGAGACCCACGGCCAGGAGGACGGGGAAGCCGAACGTCCAGAAGACCGCCGCAGGCTCTCTCACGAACTCGCGAATCCTCGCGAGGGTGAGCTCCCGGAGCGGGCTGAGCTTCTCACTCATCACGAAGCCCCCTGCCCGTGTGCTTCACGAACACGTCCTCGAGCGTCGGCAGCCTGGTCGTGAGCGTGTCGAGCCCGATGCCCCGGCGCTCGAGCTCGGCCATCAGCGCCTGGAGCACCTCCCCCGTGTTCTCGACCCCGAGCACGCGCTCGTCGCCGCGGCGGCCGACGGTGTTGACGCCCTTGAGCGAGCCGAGCGCTGCGTTATCCATCTCCCCGTCGATCGTGAACTCGACGATCTGGTCCGCGTCCAGGGATTCGACGAGCTCTCTCGGTGCTCCGCGTGCCACGATCCGGCCATGGTCCATGATGGCCACCTCGTCGCAGAGCCGTGAGGCCTCCTCCATGTAATGGGTCGTGAGGATCACGCTGCCGCCTCCGTCGCGGAACTCCTCCATGACCTCCCAGATCCTGAGCCTGGCCTGCGGGTCGAGTCCCGTCGTCGGCTCGTCGAGGAACAGCACCTCCGGGTCGCTCACCAGGGCACAGGCGAGAGCCAGCCTCTGCCGCTGTCCTCCCGACAGCTTGTGCACCCGCGCGTGCCTCTTGGGCTCCAGTCCCAGCAGGGCGACGACGGCGTCGACGGTGCGTCCCTTCTCGTAGAAGCTCCGGAACAGCCGGATCGTCTCGCCGACGGTCAGCTTGTCCGCCAGCTGCGTCTCCTGCAGCTGCACGCCGAGCCTCATCCTGAGACGGTGATCCCCGCCGCCTCCCCACCTCTTGCCCAGCACCTCCACCAGGCCTTCATCCGGCCTGATCAGCCCCTCGAAGATCTCGACCGTGGTCGTCTTTCCCGCACCATTGGGGCCGAGCAGGCCCAGGCACTCGCCGGCCTGCGCCTCGAGGTCGATCCCGTCGACGGCGGTGACGCGGCCGAACCTCTTGACCAGACCCCTGCATCTCAGGGTGACAGCCCCGGTCCTGGCGGGTGTGGATGTCACGGATGGCAAGATAGGTCGCTCCTCGAAAGTGCGCAATCCCCGAGCTCACGCGTCCGCGATGACGAATCCCTCGTCGAGGTCCGAGAGCAGCCGGGGGTTCCTGAAGCCCGCGCCGGTGAGCATCGAGGAGATCTCGGAGAGCGAGTAGCAGCGGCCCCGGCGGGTCGAGACGAGCATGTGCGCGTCGAACATCGTCGCTGGAGGCGGTCCCGTGCGGTCCTCATCGAGGATGCGCTCGCGCACCACGATGCGGCCGCCCGGTGAGGTGACCGCGTGCAGCCTCTCGAACAGATCCCTGCAGGGCACCTCGGCCTCGGCGTGGATCACGGCCGAGACGAGGATGAGGTCGTAGGGACCGCCGAGGTTGCTCTTCCGGTCGAGGAAGAAGTCCGCCTCGATCAGGCTCAGCCGGTCCGCGAGCCCCTTCTCGGCGACGAGCGTTCTCGCCACGCGCAGCGTCAGGGGCAGGTCGGCGATCGTGGCCTTCAGGTCCGTCCAGGCGTCGAGGAGGGCGTGGCAGAACGTGCCCGGCCCTCCACCGACGTCGAGAAACGTCATGGCGCCGCCACGCGGCACGAGCTCGGCGAAGCGCCTCGCCATGGGGCCCGAGTGGGCGTGCATGGCCCGTATGAAGTTCTCGTTGCGCGCGGGGTCGCGGGTCACGTCCCTGTCGTACGCATAGTCGGCGAATCCCCTCTCGAGGACCGTCTCGAGCTCGACCCACTTGTCCAGACCCTCGGCCGCGTGCTTGAAGGCGTCGAGCGGGCTGCCGATGTCCGTGGTGAGCTCGGCGGCAAGCTCGGGCGCAAGGCTGTACGTTCCTTCCCTGTGCTGCAGGATCCCCACGGACGTGATCACGTTGAGGAGGCGGATGAGGGCTCCCTCGTCCACGCCGCAGGCCTGCGCCATGTCCTGCGCCGTCGCGGGCGCCTCGATCAGCCTGTCGAAGACGCCTCTGCGCAGCAGGACGAGCACGATGAACGGGAGCTGGTGGCTTCGTAGGAGCTCCTGGAGCGAGCCGGCAGTCCACTGCTTCGTCATCTTTCGTCCTCTTTTCGGTGATCCACGTTTAAGACGCTTCAGCGTCGCTGTCCACGGAATGCGGCACCGATCGCGATCAGGCCCAGCAACAGCACGATGGCGCCGGCCGGCCCCGAGCCAGGCAGAGAGCAGCCGCAGCCCGTGCTCAGCTCCATCTCCCCCTCCTCCCCGATCGGATCGAGCGAGGGATCGTCCACAACGGGGTCATCCGCCGGGTCCAGCGTGGGATCCGTCCAGGCGTCGGTGGATGCATCGACAGGGTCCTCCTCCGCCGGCTCGTCGCAGGGGTGGTCGGCTCGCCAGGCGGCGTAGCGTGAGCGCATGGACAGGAGGGGGCTCGTCGGCGCCGTGCCTTCCACGGAGATGTGGAGGTACTCGGTTCCATCCTCGAGATCCACGTGGATGAACGCGCTGTCCGAGGGGATGCCGCCCGGCGTGCAGCGCGAATCTCCCCCGCCTCCCTCGGCGCCGGCCTCGAGTGCGAGCATGAGGCGGTCTGCGAGATCACAGCCCTCGCCCTCGAACGCCGCGACGGCCTGGTCGAGCACGGCCGCGCCCGTCAGGATGTTCCCCTGGATCGAGTAGGTGAACGTCTCGATGGATCCCTGGAGGTCGTCGGCGTGGTCGCCGTTGTCCGACCCCGTGAACCCGGCCGCGCGTCCGGACAGATCCGCGATCCCGTACTGCCTGCGCGACGCCATCCAGTCGAATCCCGGAGCCGTGATCGCGGCGATGATGTCCGCCGGAGGCGTGTCGAGAGCGAGGAGCCTCGCGGCCTCGTCCCTGCCGGCCTCGTTCACGTAGGACTGCGCGTGCACGGCCCCGTGTCCTGGCGCCGACCCGTAGATCACGTACACGCTCATCGATCCCACGCAGGACGTTCCCGCGCCGCCCACCTGCCCCGTGGCGGTGTCCGTCCCCACGATGGAGTAGGTCGCCTCGGCCGGCGGTGCGGCGAGCGCCAGGACGAGCGTCCACAGGGCGGCGGTGTTTCTCATGACGATCTCCTCGGCTGCATCGTATCGCCGGGAGCGACTCCCTGCAATCTACACATTGACACCGGACCTTGACCTGCAACAGTCTCATCGGCTGTGGGATCAACCAGCGGGAGGAACCAGATGCGCGCGCGTTTTCCGAGAGCATTCGTCATGGTCGTGTTCTTCCTGCTCTGTGCTCCAGGGTGCAGGTCCGGCCAGAAGCATGCCGGCGGGCACGAGAAAGTCAAGCCCTCGACGTGCCGGCCCGAGGTCGAGGCTCTACCGCCGAGCGGCGAGGGTCAGTGGCCCTGGACCTCGCTCGATCAGATGGACGAGCGTGAGCTGTTCGCGCGCGGCCTCAAGCTGCGCCTGTCCGAGATCTGGACTCCCGGGCAGGGCGGGATCGCGCGCGCTGCGGTCGGCATGAAGGGATGCTCCGCCTCCTTCGTCTCCCCCGACGGCCTCCTGATCACGAACCACCACTGCGCCTACCGGGCCATCCAGAGAAACTCAAGCGACGAGAGGAACCTGATCGAGGACGGCTTCCTCGCCTCGTCGCGGCAGGATGAGCTGGATGGCCACGGCCTGCGGGTTCTGCTCTTCCGCCAGCACAGCGACGTGACGCAGGAGGTCCTGGGAGGCATGGCCGACGGCCTCTCAGACCTCGAGCGCATCGAGCACATCGAGAAGCGCGAGAAGGAGATCGTCAAGAAGTGCGAGGCCAAGCCGGACACGCGCTGCCTCGTCTCGCGGGAGAATCACGGCCTTCGCTTCGTTCTCCTCGAAAAGCTCGAGCTGCGCGATGTCCGCCTCGTGGCCGCTCCGCCCGAGTCCCTGGGGAGCTACGGCGGCGAGGTGGACAACTGGAGGTGGCCCAGGCACTCGATGGACTTCGCCGTCCTGCGCGCCTACGTGGACGGGGACGGCAAGCCTGCCGGGTACGATCCCTCCAACGTTCCCTTCCATCCCGAGGAGCACTTCCAGGTCTCCGTGGACGGCGTGTCCCAGGACGACCTGGTCATGGTCCTCGGCACCCCGTACCACACCGACCGCTACAAGACGACCCACGACGTGCGGCAGGCGCTGGAGTGGTACTATCCCCTGCGCTCCGATCTGTTCTCCGAGTGGATCCGGGTCCTCGAGAAGACGTGTGAGGAGATTCCCGACTCGTGCCTCCCCACGGCGAGCCGCGTTCGGGGCCTCAACAACGGACTGACGAACGCCCGGGGCATGATCGCCGGCCTCGAGCGCGCCAAGCTCGTCCAGCGCAAGCAGGATCAGCTCCAGGAGTGGATCGAGTGGGTCGAAGCCGATCCGGCCCGCAACAAGAGGTGGAGAAGCTCCCACGACGACCTCGTCGAGTACCTCGAGCAGAGCCGATCGGGCCGGGACCGCGACTTCCTCGTCAAGTACGTCCTCATCGGGTCCCAGGTCCTCGGGTTCGCCCGCACCATCACGAAGTGGGCGGCGGAGAGGCAGAAGCCCGACGAGGAGAGGGAGCCCGGCTACCAGGAGCGTGATCGCGAGGACCTGCTCTCGGATCTCAAGCAGGCCCAGCGCAGTCTCCACATCGAGGCGGACAGGCGCGTGCTGGCCCTGTTCCTCGCACGCCTCGGACGGCTTCCCCCGAGCGAGAGGCTCCAGGCCTTCGATAGTGCGCTCATGGATCCGCTCACCCTTGCTCCGGACTACGGCGCGGCCGGCATCGACCTGTACGTCACCGCCCTCTACACCGGAACGACGCTCGGCGACGAGGCCTCACGCGAGAAGCTCTTCAACTCGACCCTGGACGAGCTGAAGGCGTCCACGGACACGATGGTCCTGCTCGCCCTCGCGCTGGCACCCGAGCTCGACGCCTGGGACGAGCGAAAGAAGGAGCGTGCCGGCGCCCTCTCGAGGCTGAGGCCTCCCTACCTCGAGTCCCTCATCGAGATGCGCGGCGCCCGCTTCTACCCGGACGCCAACGCGTCCCCGCGCATCTCCTTCGCCACGGTCGCTGGCTACAGCCCGCGCGACGGCGTGTGGCACACGCCCATCTCCACTCTCGGCGGACTGCTCGAGAAGGCCACTGGCAAGGAGCCGTTCGATCCTCCCGGGGCGGTCGTCGAGGCCATCAAGGCCGGCCGTCACGGCGCCTACGCGGACGAGGCGCTGGGCGACGTGCCGGTCTGCTTCCTCTCGAACGCGGACACCACGGGCGGCAACTCGGGCAGCCCCGTGCTCGACGGCCACGGGCGCCTCGTCGGACTGAACTTCGACCGGGTCTACGAGAACATCGCCGGCGACTACGGCTACAACCCGGAGCTCTCCCGCAACGTCATGGTCGACGTGCGCTCGGTGCTCTGGTACCTGGACGTGATCCTCGGGGCGCAGCACCTGCTCGAGGAGATGAGCGTCACCCACGCACCGGCCGGGGAAGCCCACCACTGACAGGCCTGGGCGTCGGTGTCCCCCGGACCCTCGTCATGCTCAGCGGAGCGAGAAGACGAAGTCGATCTCCACCGGGACGTTCATGGGCAGGCAGACGGATCCGACGGCCGAGCGCACGTGCCTGCCGTCGTCTCCGAAGATCTCGACGAGCATGTCCGAGCAGCCGTTGATGACCTGCGGCTGGTCGGTGAACTCCGGCGTCGAGGCCACGAATCCGCGCACCCGCACGATCTCGATGATCGTGTCGAGATTGCCGTCCAGGGCCACCTTGGCCCAGCCCAGCGCATTGAGCGTGCAGATCTGCGCGCACGTCACGCCGTCCTCGACGCTCACGTCGTCGCCCAGCTTTCCCGTGCGGAACGGCTTCCCGTCCTGCATGGGGATCATGCCCGAGAGGTAGAGAAGACCGCTCGAGATGGGCAGCCCCTCGCGGCCCGAGACCGGCGTGAGCGGTCCCCGCAGGTTGATGATCTTGTAGGGCAGGTAGTTCGCGACCGGTTTTGCCGGCTTGGGCAGGCTCAGGCCCAGCCGCGCGATGCGCTTGTCGATGTTCATGTGCGGGACACTAGCACACGACTCGCGCCCCGTCAGATCAGGTCGACGGTCAGGATGTAGTCGGTCGCCGTGCTCCACGAGTTGTTGTCCACGACGATGTAGTAGGTGCCTGCCGAGAGGAAGTTGTAGATCCTCGATGCCGTGCCGCCGCCGCCGTTGGTGTCGCATGGAAGGGTCGTGCCTCCCGCGCACGTGGAGTCGAGCATGTGCAGGACCGTGTCGAAGGAGGACCCGACCGTCGAGGCCTCGAGCGTGGCGTCGGTCGGGAGCGTGATCCGGAAGACGGCGTCCGCCCCTCCCGTGATCCACGTGCAGGCGGTCGGGGGAGCGTAGTCATCGACGAGGCCCGCGAGGCTCCCCGCATACGTCATGCCGGGGGTCACGGGCGCTGCGCTCAAGCACGTGTCGTTGCTCGAGACCACCTCCACGGGCGTGGTGGTTGCCGAGATGGAGTAGGCGCCCGTCGTGAACATCCCGGGCGAGTCGAGGATGAGGAAGTAGAACCCGGGGTCGAGGATCTTCGTCAGCGAGGTGCCGCCGGAGGGGAACGTGTCGCAGGCGACCTCCGTGCCCCTGCAAGAACCCTCGTGAAGGTGCATGTAGAAGTTCCAGGTCATCCCGCTCATGGTCCACTGCACGAACGATGCCGTGGGCAGGGAGAGGTAGAATGCCACGTCGGCCCCGTCGAACCCGCACGGGGAGGCGCCGCACGTGCCACAGTAGTCGTTCGACATGCCCACCGTGGTGCCGGTGAGCACGCCGCCCGTCGTCATGTCCACCGGGCAGTCGCAGGTGTCGCCGCTGCCCGAGCAGCACATCGGATCCGAGACGTCGGGCAGGCCGTTGCAGTTCGAATCGATGCCGTCCGTGCATATCTCCGTGGCCCACGGGTACCTGTCCTCGTCGTCGTCGTCGCAGTCCGGGCCGCCGCACGACTCCGGCGGGAACGAGTCGCCGTCGTTGTCGATGAGGGTGTTCGAGCAGGTGTCCGCCCCCGTGTCGCACACGTCGATCGTGCAGGCGTCGCCGTCGTTGCACACCTCGTCCGTGACCACGTTCGTGCAGGCGCCGGTCGGCTCCTCGCACCTGTCGAGCGTGCAGAGGATGGAGTCGTTGCAGTCGATGGGCGGGGCGTCCTGGCATCCGAGCGTCTCGTCGCAGAACTCCGCCCCGTTGCACGCGGTCCCGTCGCTGCACAGGGCGTCGTCGAGCACGTGCTCGCAGTCCAGCAGCTCCTCGCTGCAGGAGTCCGTCGTGCACTCGTGCGTGTCCGAGCAGTCGATCGCGATGCCGCCCTCGCAGACGAACTCCACGCAGACCTCCACGCCGTTGCAGTAGCTGCAGTCCTGGCAGTCCCAGTTGCC
>JAFDER010000533.1 GCA_019310245.1 Deltaproteobacteria bacterium | reverse complement strand
TTGCTGTCCGATTCCTTCCTCTTCTCCTTGTAGAAGATGAACAGCCAGATCATGTTGAACGCGATGTACCCGCTCGAGAGCGTGAAGACCCAGATCCAGCCCCAGCCGCGCACGATGGCGGCCACGAGGGGGCCGATGAAGCCTCCCACGTTGACCATCCAGTAGAAGACCCCGAAGCCGAAGCGGCTGTTCGTCTCGTCGGTCTCCCGCGCCACGGTGCCCACGACGAGCGGCTTGAAGATCGCCGCGCCCAGGGCGACCACGAGGAACACGGCGAAGAACCCCCCGAACGACGTGACCTGGCCGAGCAGGAAGTAGGCCGGGATCAGGATGAGGTAGGCGAGGGCGAACATCTTCTTGAAGCCGTAGCGGTCGGCCAGGCCTCCCGTGATCACGGGAAGGAGGTAGAGGATGAACGTCACCACCCCCTGCATCATGCCCTGCTGCTCGTCCGTGAACCCGAGACACCCGTCCTCGGGCTTTCCCGTGAGGTACAGCGCGGCCACGGCGAAGTAGCCGTACCAGCCCAGCCGCTCGAAGATCTCCATCACGTTGGCGGCGTAGAACGCGCCGGTGAACTTCGTTCTTTTCTTCTTCTCGCTCACGGGTTGCGCATCAGGGTACAGGATTCGGGCCGGGCGTCACAAGAGCCTGAGCTGTGCTCCCTGGATCATCCTGCCGTCGAAGAGGAGGTACCGCTCGGCCCGCGCGGCGAGGTGGTGTGCGATGCCCATCTCCTCCGCGTCCCGGAGGGTGGACGAGCGCCTGCGATCGATGATCCTGTCCACGCCCACCGGGCCGAGGCCGGGCACCCGGAGCAGCTCCTCGCGGTCCGCCAGGTTGACCTCGAGGGGGAACATCTCGGGGTGGATGTCGGCCCAGGCCTGCTTGGGGTCGCGCTCGGTGCTCAGGTTGCCGTCTGGCTCGAACGGGATGTCGCCGGAGGCGTACCCGTACTTGCGCATGAGGAAGTCGGCCTGGTAGAGGCGGTGCTCGCGCAGGAAGGTGGTGGGAGGCCTGTTCTCGAGCGGCGTGCCGGGCACGGGCTGGAACTTCGAGTAGTAGGCGCGGGCCAGGCCGAGGTTCTCGTACAGATCGTGGGCCCGGGTGACGATCTCCCTGTCGGACTCGTTCGAGGCCCCGACCACGAACTGGGTCGTGTGCGATCGGGCGTTGGTCTTGCGGGCCTCGAGGAGCCGAGCGATCCACCGCATGGGCCGTAGAAGCTCGTCGTCGAAGTCCTTGCGGGGGCAGACCTGTGCGAGGTGCTCCCTGCCCGGGACCTCGAGGTTGACGCTCACCCGCGTTGCCAGCGCCATGGCGCGCTCGACCTGGGCCTGCTCGCAGCCCGGGATGATCTTGAGGTGCAGGTAGCCCCGGAACCGGTGCCGGCGGCGCAGGATCTCCGAGGTGGCCAGCAGCTGGTCCATGGTCCTGACAGGTCCGCCCGAGATCGCGGAGGAGAGGAACAGGCCCTGCACCAGGCCCGCGCTGTGGGCCTCGACGAATGCGCGGGCCATCTCCTCGGGCGCGAGCGAGTGCTCCGGGCGGTCCGTGCCCGACCGCAGGGCGCAGTAGCTGCAGTTGCGCTCGCAGGCGCTGGTCTGGGCCGCCTTGATGATGGGCCTCGTCCCGCCGTCCGGCATGGCGGCGGGGTAGATCCACTGTCCGAGCGGGCCCCGGGTGCGGTCGCTGTCTCCGCACGCGCAGGACAGGTCGTACCGGGCGGCTTCTGCCAGCGCTCTCAGGCTTTCACGCCTCTCCATTCATGGACGACGCTAGCACAGGGGGGGGACGGGCGGGCCGGTTCTGGCCTGTCCGGGAGGCAGTTTTCCTGTACGGAAGGTGATTTGCTTGTGAAATCAGCTAGGTGAGCGCCGACAGGTCCGGACTACTCGCAGGCCGAGGGGGCCTCGAAGCCCGGCATCGCCTTCATGGCGTCCATGCCCTGCTTCATGGCGTCCATGGCCTGCTTGCAGGAGTCTGCGGCCGTGGGAAGGCTCTTCAGGTTCTCGATCTGCGCGCAGCCATCCTTCGTGGCCTTGAGGGAAGCCTCGGGAATGCCGTCGACCTTGGCCAGCGCGTCCACGTACGCCTCGCAGCACTTGGCATAAGCTTCGCAGGCACCGCCGCCGCCGCCCTCGTCTCCACCTTCCTCGGCCTCTTCGGTCTCGCCCTCTTCCTCTGCCTCGCCTTCGCCCTCAGCTGTCTCAAGGGCCTTCTCGGCCTCCTCGAGAGCCTCCTTCGCCTTGTTCTTGCAGCCCCACATCGACACGGCGACAACCGCGATGAGAACGAGCATGAGATTCTTCATTCCCTTACCTCCTTGTTAGCTAGTTAGGAAAGTGAGCCGAGTATCTCCAAAATCCAGATTGACGTCAAGACAATATCTCCAGTGGTACAAGTGCTTGATTCGAATGCCTATACGGGGAGAGAGATGACGAATTCGGTCCCGCGTCCACCGTCCTTTGGCGGGATCTCGAGCCGGATTCTGCCTCCGTGGCTGTCCACGATGGAGCGCACGAGAGTGAGGCCGATGCCGCTGCCGCGTTGGTGGCTCTTTTGCGCGTCACGCCCCCTGTGGAAGCGCTCGAAGATGCGCTTCCTGTCCTCCACCGGGATGCCCGTGCCCCAGTCGCGCACCGAGATCTCGAGGCGGCCCGACTGCACGGACGCGCTGATCCTGACCCTGTCCGTCCCCTCGGCGTAC
>JAFDER010000532.1 GCA_019310245.1 Deltaproteobacteria bacterium | reverse complement strand
GCCGGGGACGAGGTGTACAGCGGGACGCAGCCCGAGGCGGGCGAGGGCAGGGTGCATCACGACGTGGGCAGGCTCGAGGACGGCACGACCGTGGCGATCCGGGGCTGGCTCGCCGAGCGAGCGCCGGGCGACACGTTCAGCTACGACACGATCGACGTGTTCGAGACCGCGACCGAGACGAGCCTGTGGACCTGGAGCACGCTCGACCACCTCGACCCTCCCGCCCCTCCGGTGACGGCCTGGACGCACGCGAACGCCGTGACCGTGGACCTCGCCGGTCGCGTGGCGTACCTCGCCTGCCGCAACCTGAACCTCATCCTCAAGGCGGACATGGACACCGATGATCTCCTGTGGCGTTTCGGGGAGGGCGAGGGCGGGGACTTCACCCTCACGAGCGGCGAGTGGTTCTACAAGTGCCACGATCCGGAGATCCTGCCGGGCGGCCGCATCCTGCTCTACGACAACGGCAACGGCAGGCCCGGCGGCAACTCGAGCCGCGCCGTCGAGTACGAGCTCGACGAGTCCACGATGACGGCCACGCAGGTCTGGCAGTACGACGGGCCTCCCAAGTGGTACACGCCCATCTGGGGAGACGCGGACCGCCTCGAGAACGGCAACACCCTCATCACGGCGGGCGCCCGCGACGAGGGCGTGCAGTCGCGCATCTTCGAGGTCACGCCCTCGGGCGTTGTCGTCTGGTCAGTGACCCTGCCCGAGTACTACGGCGTGTATCGCGCCGAGCGCTACGCGAGCATCGACGGCGGGTAGCGGCCCTTCGACAAGCTCAGGGTCACGGGAGACCCGGCTATCCAAGGCCGAAGAGGCGCGCTGCGTTGTCCGACGTGATCCTCGCGGCCTCCTCGAGGGAGACGGACCAGATCTCGGCGAACTTCTCGGCCACGAGGCGCACGCGTGCAGGCTCGTTGCGCTTGCCGCGGTAGGGGACGGGCGTGAGGTAGGGTGCGTCGGTCTCGATGAGCATCCGGTCGCGGGGCAGGCTCGCCACGAGCTCGCGGGCCCGATCCGCCTTCTTGAAGGTGACGACTCCGGCGAACGAGACGTGGAATCCGCGATCGATGATCGTGCGGGCGTCGGCCGCGCTGCCCGAGAAGCAGTGGAACACGCCGCCCGCCTCCCATCCCTTCTCCTCGTCCATGATGCGCAGCGCGTCCTCCATGGACTCGCGCGAGTGGATGACGAGGGGCTTCGCGTGGGACCGGGCCATGGCGATGAAGGACCGGAAGGCGCGGCGCTGGTCCTCGCGGGGCGAGAAGTCGTAGTGGTAGTCCAGTCCGGTCTCTCCCACGGCCACGACCTCCGGGTGGTCCGCGAGGGCCTCGATCGCCGCCATGGCCGCCTCGTCGGCGAGCCGGGCGTCGTGCGGGTGGATGCCCACCGTGGCCCAGATGCCGTCGTGGTCCCGGGCGATCCGTACGCTCTTCTGCGCGCCGGCGGCGCCCTCCAGGCTGCCGATCGTCACGATGCGTGCGACGCCCGCATCCCGGGCGCGACGGATGACCTGCTCGCGATCCCCGTCGAACCTGTCGTCGTCCAGGTGCGCGTGCGAGTCGGTCAGGAGCGCGTCCATCTCTTCACCTCCTCGAGGGCGGCCCTGGCGAGCTCATCGCCGGACCGATCGGCGATCGGCTCGAGCGCTGCAGCCGCCGCGGATGTGCGCATCAGGCCCAGGGCCTCGATGGCCTCCACGTAGAGGGCGTCCTCATCGCCGTCAAGGCCATCCCGCGCCGTGGAGGCGAGCATGTCGACGAGCGACACGAGGGAGCAGAGGCCGGCCACGCGCATGGCCGCCGCGGCCCTCTTGGCATCGCGTCCGACCACCTGCCCGCGCACCCACTCGAGGGCTTCCATGTCGCCCGTCGATGCCAGGATGCCCGCCCAGAGCAGCTTCTCCCACCTGCCCGTGAGCAGGCTCCCGAGCTTCCTGCGAGCGGCGTCGTGGACGTTCTCGTCGCTGGTCCGGCACAAACCCTCGAGCGCAATGAACCGCTCGTCGGCGTTCGAGGGATGGAGGGCCTCGTCGAGGAGCCGCGGCACGGCCCTCTCGTCCTCGAGGTGGGCGAGGGAGGCCGCGGCCTCGAGCGAGACGCCCGGGCGCGGGTCGCCGAGAATGCCGTGGAAGAGCCCTGCATCCTCACGATCCCCGTCCGAGCGCAGGAGAACCATGGCCGTGCGGAGCACGGGCACGTTCTCGTCCGGGCTGGAGAGGATCGTGCGGCAGGCCGACCGGGTCTCGGCGGGATCCAGCGCGGAGAGCGTCTCGAGGGCCACGCAGCGCACCACCGCGTCCTCGTCCTTCTCGAGGATCCCGCGAACGCGCTCGACGTCGCCGGACGAATCCGTCGATGCGGAGAACTCCATCGCCGCGATGCGCAGGTCGGGGTCCGGGCTCTCGAGCAACGGCGAGACCGACTCCGAGAGCTCCCCGGCTCCGAGGGCCGAGGCCGAGCGGGCGGCCTCGATGCGCACGGTGCGGTCGGCATCCTCGAGCAGCTTCGCGAGTGCCTCGATGGCGTGGCCGCGCTGATCGTCCTCCGCCTTGCGCAGGGCGATGGCCGCGTTGCGGCGGAACGAGGCCCTCGCCGATCCGGCGTCGCGCAGTGCCGCCGTGACGTGCGGGATGGGTTTGGGTGGCCAGCCGTACTGGGGCATGAGTCAGGAGATCTTGGTGCCGGGAGGCGCCTCGCCGTCGACC
>JAFDER010000531.1 GCA_019310245.1 Deltaproteobacteria bacterium | reverse complement strand
GATCCAGGGCGTGAGCGAGGATCTCGCCCGCCAGGCGCTCAAGCTGGCGGGTAGCAAGCTGCCGATGAAGACGAGGATCGTCGCCAGGGAGTTCGAGATATGATCGCGCGAGAGATCAGGCAGAGGTCGAATGAGGAGCTTCTCGGTCTCGCGGCGAGCCTGACGGACGATCTGTTCCAGTACCGGATGCAGAACGCCTCGGGCCAGCCCGACATGGGAAGGATCCGCAAGACGAGGCGCGACCTGGCCCGCGTCAAGACCGTCATGTCCGAGCGAGGCATGCACTCCGATGCGATCCGGCCCCCCGCAGAGGCGGAGGAGGGTGAAGAACAATGATGGCCGAAGCTGGAAAGACGCGGCACTCCCGCCGGACGTTCGAGGGCGAGGTGGTGAAGGACGGGATGGACAAGAGCATCACTGTCGTGGTGCGCAAGAAGGTCCTGCACTCGCTGTACAAGAAGTACTACACGCGGCGCTACCGCTACATGGCGCACGATCCCGACAACGCCTGCCACGTGGGCGACATCGTGCGCATCGAGGAGTGCCGGCCCATCTCGAAGCGCAAGCACTGGCGGGTTTCCGCAGTGATCAAGAAGATCGGGTAGGGGCGGAGGACGTCATGATCCAGATGCAGTCCATCCTCGACGTGGCGGACAATTCCGGGGCCCGCAAGCTCATGACCATCAAGGTGCTGGGCGGAACGCGCCGCAAGTACGCCTCCGTCGGGGACGTGGTCGTGGCCTCGGTTCGCGAGGCCGTGCCCAACTCCAAGATCAAGAAGGGGACGGTGGTCCGTGCCGTGATCGTGCGGACTGCCAAGGAGATCTCGCGGCCCGACGGCTCCTGCATCAAGTTCGACAACAACGCGGCCGTTCTCGTGAACCCGCAGCAGGAGCCCCTCGGCACGCGCATCTTTGGTCCGGTGGCCCGCGAGCTCAGGGCGAAGAAGTTCATGAAGATCGTCTCGCTCGCTCCGGAGGTTCTCTGATGGCTCTCAGGATCAAGAAAGGCGACGTGGTGATCGTCCTGTCGGGCGATGACAAGGGCAAGACTGGCAAGATCAAGGAGATCGTGGCCGGTGGCACCCGCGTCATCGTCGAGGGCGTCAACATGTGCAAGAAGCACCAGAAGCTCCAGAAGCAGGGCGGAGAGAGCGGCATCGTCGAGAAGGAGCAGGCAGTCAACGCCAGCAACCTGGCGCTTTACGACGGGAAGACAAACAAGGCCACGCGCGTTCGCATGGGCCTTTCCAAGGACGGCAAGAAGGTCCGGGTGGCCGTGAAATCGGGCACGGTGTTCGATTCATGATGCGTACAAGGTGCTCAGATGGCTGAGAAGTACAAACCGAGGTTGAAGGTCAAGTACGAGGAGAAGGTCATCCCTGCTCTCATGGAGACCTTCGAGTACAAGAACCAGATGCAGGTGCCGGTCGTCAGCAAGGCGGTCCTGAACATGGGCCTCGGGGAAGCGATCGCGAACCCGAAGGCGATCGAGGAAGCCGTCGCCCAGCTCACGCAGATCGGCGGACAGAAGCCCGTCGTCACGAGGGCCCGGAAGTCGATCTCGACCTTCAAGCTCAGGACGGGCATGCCGATCGGGGCGAAGGTGACGATCCGCGGGGCGAGGATGTGGGACTTCATCGACAGGTTGATCTCGCTGGCGATCCCGCGCATCCGTGACTTCAGGGGCATTTCCTTGCGGTCCTTCGACGGACGGGGCAACTTCTCGATGGGCGTGCGCGAGCAGATCGTCTTTCCCGAGATCAACTACGACAAGATCGACCGCATCCGCGGTCTGAACGTGACGATCGGGACGTCAGCCAGGACGGACGAGGAGGGCCGCAAGCTTCTCTCCCTCCTCGGAATGCCGTTCCGGAAGTGACCGCGAAAGGAGTCTAGACCGTGGCCAGGAAGAGCCAGTTCGTGAAGCTGAACCGGAAGCCGAAGTTCAAGGTTCGGCACCGCAACCGCTGTCCGATCTGCGGCCGGTCCCGGGGCTATTATCGCAAGTTCAGGCTGTGCAGGATCTGCTTCAGGAATCTCGCCTCGCGCGGCGAGATTCCCGGAGTGATCAAGGCCAGCTGGTGAAGGCGGGAGGTGGATCATGATGACCGACCCTATTGCCGACATGTTCACGCTGATCAGGAATGCCGTCATGGTGAAGGATCCGAGCGTCAGCATGCCACGCTCACGCATCAAGGAGGGGATTCTCGAAGTCCTCAAGCGTGAGGGATTCATCGAGGACTTCGAGGCCGTCGAGAAGATGGGCAGGAAGGAGATCCTCGTGCACCTGAGATACCAGCGGGGCCAGCTGCCGGTGATCGAGGGTCTGAAGAGGGTCAGCAAGCCCGGGAGGAGGGTTTACGTGGATTCGACCAGGCTGCCGTCAGTGCGCGGAGGCCTTGGCGTTGCCATCCTCACCACGAGCCGGGGTATCATGACCGATGCCGAGGCCCGCGAGGCGGGGATCGGCGGCGAAGTCATCTGTAACGTGTGGTGAGCGCGAGAGGCTACCGATGTCCAGGATAGGTCGAAAGCCCATTCCCATCCCCGACAAGGTCGAGGTGGATGTGAAGAGCGGCACAGTCAGCGTCAAGGGCCCGAACGGAACCCTCGAGCAGGAGATCCCGGATGGAGTGCTCGTGGCGGTCAAGGACGGCGAGCTGAGGGTCGGCCTGGAGGAGGGTGCCAGGCACCTGCGGGCCAGCCAGGGCCTG
>JAFDER010000530.1 GCA_019310245.1 Deltaproteobacteria bacterium | reverse complement strand
TTCAGGGTGAGCTTCGAAGGCGAGCCGGTGACGGTCGGCATCACCCGCGACATGTCCGAGCGCAAGGAGCTCACGGCGTGGATGATGAAGATGGACCGCATGATCACGATAGGCACGCTCGCGGCGGGGGTGGGCCACGAGATCAACAACCCCCTGACGTACGTGATCGAGAACGTGAAGCTCGCGATCGAGAAGCTCGAGGCGATGCGTGACGTCGATGGGATCGGCGAGATCCTGGAGTCGCTCGAGGAGGCCCGGCAGGGCGCCCGCCGCGTGGGACTCGTGGTGCGGGACCTCAAGACGTTCTCGCGCGCGGACGAGGACGGCAGGGACACGATCCTCCTCGAGGACCTCATCGAATCAGCCACGTCCATGGCATGGAACGAGATCAGGCACCGCGCCCGTCTGCTCAAGGACCTGGCGCCGGGCCTGCACGTCTCGGCGAACCGGGCCCGGCTCGGTCAGGTCTTCCTCAACCTCCTGCTCAACGCAGCGCACTCGATCGAGGAGGGCAGGGCGGAGCACAACTCCATCCGCGTCAGGAGCTTCCAGCGCGACGAGCACGTCCTCGTGGAGGTCGAGGACACGGGCATGGGCATCCCGCCGCTCGTGCGCGAGCGCATCTTCGAGCCGTTCTACACAACGAAGCCCATCGGGCAGGGAACGGGCCTGGGGCTCTCGATCTGCCGCGAGATCGTCGACGCGCACGCGGGAGAGCTGCTCCTGCAGAGCGAGGTGGGCCGGGGCACCACGTTCACGGTGGTCCTGCCGCTGGCCGAGCCCGCCGCCCCGGTCGATGCCGAGCCGTCGAGGCCCGTCGAGCCCGTCACGGCCAAGGGACGGATCCTCGTCGTGGACGACGAGCCCATGATCTGTAGCCTGGTGAGCCGAGCCCTGGGCAAGGAGCACGAGGTCATCGCCGAGACCGAGGCCCGCCAGGCCGTCGAGCTGATCAAGAACGGGGACAGGTTCGACATCATCTTCTGCGACCTCATGATGCCGGAGATGACGGGCATGGACCTGCACGCGGAGATCGACCTGATCTCGCCCGAGCAGTGCGAGCGCATCGTGTTCCTCACGGGTGGGGCGTTCACTCCCCGCGCTCGCGAGTTTCTCGACAGCGTGGAGAACCGCAGGATGGACAAGCCCTTCGACGTGCGCGCCCTCAAGGCCCTCGTCGAGGCCATGCTCAGATAGCCCCGATCGATACCCAACCACCGGTCATCACTACCTTTACCGCCGGGCACCGTTCTGCCCATCTTTCCGTCCATATTTCAGCTCATTGAAAAACAGACTCGACTATTATTCAGTACGTCGTTGCCGCGTGATCAAATACGGTGGAGCCACGATGCGTCAAAATGACATGAGGCAGTGGGTGGCAGGCGGCACGACCGCCATCGTATTCATCGTGTGCGTCGTTCTCGTCGTCTCGGCCGCGGCCGCCCTGGCCAAGAAAGCCCCGAACGAGCAGGCTCCGGGCGTCTTCCTGGAAGTGGAGGACGTCTCCGCGGAGACGCTGGCCGTGCCGTCCGGCATGTGCCTGGACGCCTCGTGGAGCGAGGGCGACATGACGCAGTGCCTCGAGAGCTGGAGCGAGGTGCAGTGCGAGATCATCGAGGGCGCCCACCTCGACGCGCAGAACGCCCCCGTCTACTTCTTCGAGAATCGCTACCTCAAGACGAACTACTACAACGGGGTCAAGCAGAAGAAGACGCTCAGGAAGTGGGGCGACATCCCCCCGGACATCGGCGTGTGCACGGACACGGTCATCCGCGCGCTCAGGCACGCGGGCATCGACCTGCAGCAGGTCGTCTACAAGGACATGAAGAAGGACGAGGCCAAGGCCAAGAAGAACCAGCTCTACCCCTGGGGCAAGTGGAAGAAGAAGAAGGCCGACACGAACATCGACCACAGGCGCTGCCCCATCCTCGAGAAGTTCTTCGCGCTGCACGCGCTCGTGCTTCCCGTCGAGACGGACAAGGAGCACCTGGACACCTGGCAGCCCGGCGACATCGTCTACTGGGATCTCGAGACCGGCCGCTACCACATCGGCGTGGTGAGCGACGCAACAGGTCCGTCAGGCAAGCCTCGCGTGTTCCACAACTTCCCCTCTCCCGGTCTGGCCTGCGAGGAGGACGTCCTCGATTCCTTCAAGATCATCGGGCACTTTCGCTACCCGAAGCCGGGCAAGCCGAAGCCCAAGACCCCGCTGCCGGCTGGCTTCGACGCCTACACCGGCTACACCCCTATCGAGGCCGGTCAGTAGTCAGATCTCGCCCCGCCTCAGCTTCTCGTGGATGTCCTTGGCCTCGTCCGTGCGCAGCTCCCAGGCAAGGCGGGTCATCTCCTCCACCCACCGGAGCTTCTCCTCGACGGGAACCTCCATCCACTCCAGGATCTGCTCCTCGGTCACGTCGTAGCTGTAGCCGCGTTCCTCAGCCATCGGACTTTGCCTTCATGACCTCCAGCACCTTATCGAGAACCCTTATGTCCGAGGCGTCCTGACTCCTGGGCGGGTCGACCTTCCGCTTGAGCTCGATGACGTGCTCGATGGAGGAGACCGAGACCTCGACGCCCCGCAGGGAGAGCTTCTTCCTCTCTGCCCACAGCTCCTCGAACGGTATCGGATGGTAGATGAAGACATCCACCTTCTGGTACGGCCTCGATGGGTGCCCGAACTGGAAGACGACGGCTCCCTTCGCTCTTCTCCATTCCGTTCTCTTTGCGGG
>JAFDER010000529.1 GCA_019310245.1 Deltaproteobacteria bacterium | reverse complement strand
CTACTCGACGATCTTCTTGGCCTCGGTCTTGGGCTTGGGCAGGAACTCGCCGGACGCGAACTCCACGAAGAAGAAGTGGTACCCCTCTTCGGTGTGGATGAGCTCCTCGCGAACGGGCTCCTCGTTGCTGCGCAGCTCGAGCACCATGTAGACCTTGCCCTTCTTGCGCTTCATGCGGACCTTGTTGACGGGCGTGTTGAACGCGCGCGTGATGAGTGGATTCAGGTTGTTCTTGATGAGCACGACCTTCTTCGAGAAGACGTAGACGAGGGACGGCTGCGTGACCTTGAAGGGAGGCTTCTGCACGCGGGACGGTCCCGTCACGCCCTCGACGCTCGTTCCCTGGAGCATCTGCACGAACACGCGGCTGCCGCCGTGGACCATCTGGAATCCGGGCCACGTGACCACGGTCTTCTTGCTCTTCTTGGCCTTCAGGATGAGCGGGGCGATCCCGGTCTTCTTCTCCGGGTCCACTCCTGGATACTCGATGCCCTCGGTCTCGTCGGTCGACTTCTTGCCCTTGGCCCAGCCCGACTCCTTGCCGGACTCGCTGGACGCGACGGTCCCGAGGACGAGCGGCAGGGCGATGACGGCTGCGAGCGCGATGCCCCCCATGACTTTCTTCCAGATCATGGCAAACTCCGGTGCTTGAATACACATTATCCCATAGATTACTCTGCGTATCAAAATTGATGCTCATTCTAGGCATAGAGACGTCATGCGACGAGACCGCGGCAGCGCTCGTTCATGACGACGGCCGCGTGCTCTGCTCCGTGGTCTCCAGCCAGGTGGACCTGCACCGTCCCATGGGCGGAGTCGTGCCCGAGATCGCCTCGCGCGAGCACCTCAGGCTGATCCTGCCCGTGATCCGGGAGGCTTTGAGCGGCGCTTCCGTGAAGCTCGGTGACGTGGACGGCATCGCCGTGACGCGGGGACCGGGCCTCGTGGGCGCCCTGCTCGTGGGCGTGCAGACGGCCAAGAGCCTGGCATGGGCGCTGGGCAGGCCGGTGGTGGGCGTCCATCACCTCGTCGGGCACATGAACGCTCCCTTCCTCATCGACGGCGACGCCGAGCCCATCTCTCACCCGTTCGTCGCCCTGGTGGCCTCGGGAGGCCACACGTCCCTGTTCGAGGTCGCGAGCCGGGACTCGATCCGGACGCTGGGACGCACGCGGGACGACGCGGCCGGGGAGGCCCTCGACAAGGGGGCCAAGCTCCTCGGCCTGGGCTACCCCGGAGGACCGGCCATCGAGAGGGTGGCCTCCTCGTACGACGGTCCGCCGGCGGAGCCCTTCCCCCGGGGCCTGCGTGCAAAGCGCGAGCTCGACTTCAGCTTCTCGGGCCTGAAGACCGCGCTCGCCGACAGGGTCCGCCGCGAGGGCGATCTGGACGATGCGTCGCGTGCCGCGATCTGCAGGGCCTACGAGGAGGCCATCGTTGACTCCCTCGTCACCAAGTCGCTCGAGGCGTGCCGCGTCACGGGCCTCACGAGGCTCGTCGTGAGCGGAGGGGTGGCCGCGAACGCGAGGCTCAGGAGCGAGATGATCCGCCGCGCATCGGGACGGGGCATCGACGTGCACGTGCCGCCCGCCCGCTACTGCACCGACAACGCTGCCATGATCGCACTTGCGGGCGCGCCGGCGCTCGAGTCCGGGCGAAGCGAGGCATTCGATCTCGCCGCCGCGCCCTACCTGCCGGTTCCCGAACAGATCTCCTGAGATCTGTGCCATTGCACCGGATCCAGGCTAGAATACGCGGAGAGCCTGCAAGGGATCAGTGGAGGGAATCATGATCATGACACATCGGATGCTTGTCGTCGTCGTCGCGCTGTCGCTCGCCGCGTGCTCGGACTCGATCAAGCGAAGCAATCTCGACGCCGACAACGACGCGGTTCCGGACGCGGACGAGGACACCACGATCGTTCCGGATGGGGAAGATGACCCGATGGAGGACGTCAGCCCGCCGGACGCCGTCGACGTGCCCGGGGAGACTGTCACGGATCCCGCCGTGGATACGATCGGCATGACGTGTACCACGGACGAGGAGTGCGAGATGGGCCTCTACTGCGACGGGGACGAGTACTGCCACCCGTCCGGCGTGTGCCGCAGGAGCCCGTCCGTGGACTGCAACGACGACGACGGGTGCACCACGGACTCGTGCGACGAGGACGCCGACTCGTGCATCCACGTCCTGCTCGACGGTGACGGCGACCTGTTCGGACCGGAGTCGTGCGGCGGAGAGGACTGCGACGACACCGACTCGGCCATCAACCCCGACGCGGTGGAGATCTGTGACGACGGCATCGACCAGAACTGCGACGGCGAAGACGCGTTGCCCGGCACGTGCGACTGCCCGGTGGACGTCACCCTGCCGAGCACGACCACGGGCGACACCACGGCGATGGGATCGGGCTACCAGGGAGGCTGCGCCTACGGCACGGGCGGCATCGAGGCCGTGCACAGGCTCGTGCTGACCGACGCCGCTGAGGTGTACTTCGACATGACGGGCACGTCGTTCGCGGGATTCATCTACGTCAGGCAGGGCACCTGCGACGGCACGGAGCTCAACTGCGTCGGCTCCTGGATCGGAGGCTTCGGCCTGTCGCTCTCCGCGGGAACCTACTACATCTTCGTCGACGCCTCGTCCTCCGCGATCGCTCCGGGCCCCTACACGCTGGAGATCTCGACGTGGACGAGGCCCATCGCCGTGACGGGGAACAACACCTGCTCG
>JAFDER010000528.1 GCA_019310245.1 Deltaproteobacteria bacterium | reverse complement strand
GGACCTCCGAAACGGTGACCTTCCGTGCCTCATCTCCGAGAATCGCTGCGATCCTGCGGGTGACGCGACGAACGGATGTTGTCTCCTGCAATTGCATGCATTGCTCGCCCGCATCCCTGGATTCAGCAGGTCACGGTGCTTGCCATAATCTCGACGATCGCGACCACCTGCGCAACCCGTGCCGCTGCAGCGCGACATCTTCGCGGGTAGTCTCATCGGGGATGGAAAGGTGCGCGTGGATGAACCGATGTCGTCGATGGCGTCCAGCCCCTTTTTGAATATTCCACCTCACCCCTCGCACTGATAAGCTCCATGGCACTGGAGATGGAGATGAAATGCACACGGCATGACTCATTGTTCGTCGCGATGGGGATCGTCGCGGTACTCGGCACGGGCTGCGGGGCCGGCGGCAGCGGGCTGGCGGACACGGCCACGGACACCGGTGTGGACGGCACCGGGGACGGGACCGTGGATCCGGATGCGATGGACTCCCCGGACGCGCCCGACGGGACGGACGTCATTGACGTCCCCACCGAGGACGTTGTCTACGAACCGCCCACGGGGACCTGGGTCGTGTCCGTGGGTGGATGGGAGTTCGACGAGGCCTCGGCCGCGCTGGCCACGCCCACGGGCGGAGCGCTGATCGCGGGCAAGGCCTACGTGACTCACATGGACCACCCCGATATCCTGCCCCTGTGGCTTGGGGAGATCGGAACGGACGGCGCGGTTGCCTGGCAGGTGCTGCTCGGCATCTACGACGAGGACCGCGTCAATTCCATGGCCCCGACCCCGGACGGAGGCGTGCTCCTCGCAGGCGCGGCGAGCGTGATCGAGGAGGCCGAGGCCATCTACATCTACGATGCCATGCTGATCCGGGTCGACGGGGCCGGGGACGTGCAGTGGGCCCGCACCGTGGGCGAGGACGGCGACGACTCGCTCGACGCGGTCATCCCCACGACCGACGGCGCGTACGTGACCGTGGGCTGGACCACCGAGTACGTGGGTGGAGCCTCCTCGGGCTGGATGGCGAAGGTCGATCCGGACGGCGCCATCCTCTGGCAGGAGTACGTGCAGGAATCGGGTCACGATCAGCTACATGGCGTGGTCGAGACCACGGGGGGCGACCTGCTCGTGGTGGGTGAGACGGACTCCGGTGCGGTGGGAGGCACCGACCTGCTGGTGCTCCGGACCACAACGGACGGCGCGGTCGTGTGGCAGAAGATCCTGGGCGGCACCGGGGACGAGCGGGGCCTCGCCATCGCGGCCACCGCCGACGGCGGTCTCGTGGCCGTGGGGAGCACCAGATCCGCGGGCCCCGGCTGGTGGAACGCCCTCATCGTCAGGATGGACGGTGACGGCGCCGTGTCGTGGCAGAGGGTCCTCGGAGGTGACGGCAACGACACGGCGTCCGCGGTGCTGGAGCACACGGACGGGAGCCTGCTGGTGGCCGGGGACACCTCGCCCTCCTTAGACGCGCAGACGTGGCTGATCGGGCTGAGTGCCACGGGCGACGTTATCTCGCAGACGTCGCTGGGCGTGGCCGGCTACGGCGACACAGGCACGATGCTCGCAGGGTATGACGGCACGCACGTCGTGCACGTGGCCTCCACCTCCTCGAACGCGGGGGACATCCTGGTCTCGCGCACCGGCAGAGAGGGGGCCGTCGAGGGCTGCTCCCTCCACGCCTCCACGACTGCGGCCACCGTCGATCCCGGATGGACGGTGCAGGACGGAACGCTGACGATCGCGGGTTCCTACCTCGCCACTGCGAGCGAGACCGTCCACACGTGGACCTCGGACCTGCCGGCCGCCAGACTGTGCCCGGAGTGAATCATGGACCGCAACAGCCACAGGACCCTGGACATAACGATGAAGCGGCTCATTCCGATGATGGCAGCGCTGGGCCTCGCGGCATGCGACCAGGACGACACCCGGCCCTGGCCCGACACGTCCACGGACACCTCCGTCGACACCACGGCCGACAACCCCGCCGACCTGCTCCCGGATCTCCCGGAGGACACGTCCACCGACGCCTCGGACGGGTCCGGCGGCGACGACGGCCCCGTCCTGCTCTACGACGGCGCCGTGGGCACGGCATCCGTCATCCCCGGCTGGAGATCCGACAGCCCCCGCCCCGTCATCGTGCTCACGCGCTACTCGTCCGAGAGCATCTGGCACGTCTCCATGGCCGAGGTGGACGCGGCCGGAACGGTGGGCGGCATGGTCACCGATCTCGTCCGCGTCTGGGGCTGGGGCGACTTCTCCGCGAACGCACCCACGCTGCTGTACGAGGGGCCGCGCGACGGTTCCGCCGTCATCCCCTGGTCGTCCGCCGACCCCACACCTCTCATCGTGCTGTCCCGGTACTCGGGCTCGGACACCTGGTTCGTGTCCATGGCCGAGATCGACGCCACGGGGCTCGTGGGCGGCATGGTCACCGACGAGATCAAGGTCTGGGGATGGAGCTCCGACGCGGACCCCGGAGCCCCAGCGCAGCTCTACGACGGCGTCGTGGGAGGCACGCTGCCGTCATGGGACGCAGCGGATCCCGACCCGCTCATCGTGATGACGACCCGGGACAGCAGCGACGTCTGGTGGCTGAGCATGGCCGAGGTGAGCGAGACAGGGGCGGTCTCCGGCATGATCACCGACCGCATGCGCGTGTTCGGCTGGTGAGAATGATGATGGTCGAGCGCATCTCCCCTCAGAAGAGCCAGATGTCCAGTATCAGG
>JAFDER010000117.1 GCA_019310245.1 Deltaproteobacteria bacterium | reverse complement strand
CCGAGCTGGAGCGGAGGCTGGGTCGCAGGGGTTAGATAGCACTGCCTAGATCCCTGTACTCTCCCGTGTCCCTGAGCTTGCCCTGAGCCTGTCGAAGGGCCTGTCGAAGGGCACGGGCGCGAGGAACCCGGGGCACTCCGACACCGGGGAACTTTATGGTGCCGTCGACCCCGCGCCCCGACACGCCCTGGTCAGCGGGATGTTCGGGTCCGGATTGTGAGTGATGGAGGACGCTCCGGCCGGCTTCTGGTACTGGACGCTCGTGGCGCCGTTCTTGATGATGTGCTTGTAGACATCCTTGGCCGGCACACCGGTCGCGATGATCTTCTCGGCCCTGAGCTTGGCGCTCAGGACCGCGTCCTCGAGCGCGTCATAGGGCTGGTTGCCCTTGTACTTCAGGCCGTTGATGAAGTACGTGGGCGTGGATGTGGCCCCCAGCGTGCGGGCCGTCTTCTGCTCCTGCTTGATCGTGGGAAGGTACTGGTGGCCGTCGAGCGCCGCGCTGAAGATCTTGAGGTCGAGCCCCAGCTCCTTCGCGTATCCTTCCAGGTCCTCGCGCGACTGCGCGTCGCGGTTTGCGAAGAGCTTGTCGTGCATCGCACGGAACTTGCCCTGGCTTCCGGCGGCCAGCGCAGCCTCGGCGGCCAGAGGCGCGCCGGGGTGGCGCGGCTGGGGGTTGTTCTTGACCACGAGCCGGATGGCGTCGACGTGGCTGTCGCGCAGCTTCTCGACGATCGCGTTCGCCTTCTCGCTGAAGGGGCACTGGTAGTCGATGAACCAGACCACCGTCACCGGTACGTCGGGCTTGCCGATGACGGTGGAGTTGCCGAGTCCCACGCGGTAGAGCGCCGAGAGATCCTCGATGCGGGGTCCGGGTTGAGGCTGCGGAGCCGGCGGGGGTACCGTGTCCTGGAGCGCCTTGAGGGCATCCTTCATGATCGTCTCGTAGATGCGCTCGGCGGGCACGCCGGATTCCAGGAGCTCGGCCGTGAGCTTCTTCTCGTGGCGCACGACCCTCTCGATCATCTTCCAGTTCGCCCCCACCACACGACGGCCGTTGATGAAGAACGTCGGGGTTCCCGTGACGCCCAGACCGGTGCCCTGCTTGAGGTCGGCATCGACGATCGACCTGTGGGCGCGCCGGTTCAGGTCGCTGCTCCACATCCCGATGTCGAGCCCGGCCTGCCGGGCGATGGTCTCGAGATCCTGCCTCCCCTGCGGGCCCTCGTGCGCGAAGAGCCTGTCGTGGAAGGCCCAGAACTTGCCCTGCTTGTGCGCCCCGACGGAGGCCTCGTGTGCGAAGTAGGCCTCCGGGTGGAGCTTCTGCATCGGGTAATGCTTGAAGACGATCCTGACGTCGTCGCCGAAGCGAGAGCGCAGCCTCTCGATCATCTTCGCCGCCTTCCTGCAGAACGGGCACTGGAAGTCCGTGAACAGGACCACGGTGACCGGAGCGTTTGCCGGTCCGATCTGCGGCGCCTCTCCCACCTCGACCGCGAACACGTTCTCCGGGATCTCCAGCTCGCCTCCCTTGCCGGATCCGACCAGGTAGCCGACGAGCAGTCCCGCCAAGAAGGCAACGATGATGCCTATGAGGAACATTGCGCGGGCCCGCGACCCGGGGCTCACGTCCGCGCTTGTGGGTGTGTTTTCCATGGGACAGGAACCTCCCTGACGGTGCCGAGGCCGGACGCTTCCGGCTCATTGATGTTTGATAGAACTCCTCCCCAATTGTCAAGCGCGCGAGCCGGCCTCGATCTGCTTCCTGACGTGGGCGCGGTATGCCTCGCGCACTCTCAGGCAGAGTGCACCCGGCTTGCCGTCTCCAAGGATCGCGTCGTCCACCCGGACCACCGGAAGCACCTCGCGCAGTGTGCTCGTCAGGAACGCCTCGTCCGCGCCCTTGACGTCGGCCGGGGTCAGCTCGGTCTCGAGCACTTCGATGCCCGCTGCCCTGCACTCCTCGATCACCTTGCCCCTCGTGATCCCGGCGAGGATGCCCGCCTCGAGCCCCGGGGTCAGCACGCTGCCGTCCTTCACGATGAAGATGTTGCTCGATGCCCCTTCTGCAACGAGCCCGTCGGACGTGACCAGCACGGCCTCGTGGTGCCCCTGGCTCCTGGCCCTGCCGAGCGCCATGAGATTGGCGAGGTAGTTGCCCGTCTTGCTTCCGTCCGGAACGGCTCCCGCGGGGCACCGTCCGGATGCGACGAGATGCACCGAGGCTCCGCTCGTGGCCAGAGCGCCGGCGGGCGGGCGGAACGGCTTGACGATCACCACGACATGCGGGCCGCGCGCCGCATCCGGCGCCAGGTCGATCTCCCCCTCGCCGCGCGTCACGATCACCCGGATGTACGAGTCGCCGTTGTCGGCCCGTGACAGGAGCTGCTCGATCTCCTCGCTCAGCCGTGCGGGAGCCAGGGGCAGGTCGATCCCGAGCAGGCCCGCGCTCCGCCCGAGACGCGCGAGATGCTCCTCGAGTGCGAAGGGGATGCAGCCGTAGGCCCTGAGCACCTCGTAGACGGAATCCCCGTAGAGGAACCCCCGGTCGAAGACCGGGATCACCGCCTCGTGCGGCGGCACGATCCGCCCATCGATGCTCACGAGAACCGTCATTGTACCTGTGTCAGTCCGGCTTCTTGGTCTGCCCGCTCGGCAAGGGTCGCGATCAGCGAGTCAAGATAGGCGAGCTTTCGCTTCTCTGTCCAGTCCTTTTCCCAGGGCCTGTAGGGCGCCCCGGAGTGAATGGGAACCGTGGCAAAAGGCGAGGGCAGGAGGAAGGAGTCCCAGGACCCGGTGAGCCTGCGACCGCGGGACGCTGAGCAGGCCACGGGTACGATCGTGGCGCGCGCTTTCTCGGCCAGGTAGATGACTCCCGGCTTCGAGCTCCCTGCCGGGCCCCGCGGTCCGTCCACGGCCAGCGCCAGATCGTGTCCGCCTCCCAGCCAGTCGAGAGAGGCCTTCAGCCCGCGCGCGCCGCCCAGGGACGAGGAGCCGCGCAGGATCTCGAAGCCGAGGCGGCGCAGGACGCGGGCTTGCAGGGATCCATCCCGGCTCATGCTCACCAGCGCCGCGGTGGGTCTGGGAAGGGGATAGCGCAGCAGGGGCAGCTGGTGCCCGTGCATGAAGGCGTAGATCACGGGGCCGGCTCGCGCGGCGCTGGCCCGCCGGAGCTTGACCTGGAGCGTCCAGCCGAGGATCCACGCCGCCGCTGCGACGGCGAGTCCCAGCAGCCACTGCCAGGCCTGATGGAGCGGCTCCGGTACCCGAGGCTTCATGGGGTATAGGCGGCGAATCCGTTCTGGCCCGGCCCCACGACGTACAGGACCACCACGTCGCCCTTCTTCGCCTTCATGACGGGGTTCAGCACGTGACTGGCCTTGAAGACGAGCTTGCCGTCCACCCTCAGGATGACGTCGCCTCGCTGGATTCCGGCCGTCGAGAGCGGCGATCCTGCCGTGATCGCGGTCACGATGAGCCCGGGGAACTTGCTTCCCACCGGCTGGATGGACAGCTTTGCCGCCGTGTCCTTGTCCATCGACTGCACTGAGATGCCGGGCTTGCCCGCCTTGGTGCTCTTCTTCTTCTTCTTCTTCTTCGATGCGACCGTGCCCGCCTCGCCCGGGAGGGCTTCCAGGACCGCCTGCACTGTCTTCTTCTTCTTGTTCCTCCAGACGGCGATCTTCGCCTTCGTTCCCTCTCCCGCCGTCGAGGCAAGCCAGGACAGCGCCTCGATGCCATCGATCGTCTTGCCGTCGAACGAGAGGATGACGTCCCCGATCTCGATGCCCGCCTTGTCCGCCGGGGAGCCGTCCACCACCTCCGACACGAGCGCGCCGCCATCGCCGGACAGGCCGAACGCCTTGGCGAGCGGTGCCGTCAACGTCTGGATGCTCACCCCGAGCCAGGAGCGCTTGACGGAGCCGTGCTCGACGAGCTGCGGAATGAGCGCCTTGACCATGTTGATCGGGATGGCGAATCCGATCCCCTGTCCCGCCGCGTTGATCGCCGTGTTGATCCCCACGACGTCGCCGCTCAGATCGAACAGCGGACCGCCCGAGCTTCCCGGATTGATCGGGGCGTCGGTCTGGATGAAGTCCTGGTACTTGTGATCCTTGACGGGTCCGATGTGGCTCCGCCCCATGGCGCTGACGATGCCGGCCGTCATGGTGGCCTCGAGTCCGAACGGGTTCCCGATGGCCAGGACCCAGTCGCCGACGGCCAGCGAGTCGCTGTCGCCCAGGGGCGCTGCGGCGAGACCCTTGGCAGGGATCTTGATGAGAGCCACGTCGGTGGCCGGATCCAGGCCCACGATGCTGGCCTCGTACTCCTCGCCCGTCGCGAGCGTGACCTTGATGTCCGTGGCATCCTGCACCACGTGGTTGTTCGTGAGGATGTAGCCCGAGGAGTTGATGAGCACGCCCGAGCCCTCGCCCTTGTTCTTGAAGTCCTCGGGCAGCGACCCGAAGAACTCCTTGAAGAACTTGAACATCGGATCCAGGTTCTCGGGGTCGATGGTCTGCGTCACCCAGATGGAGACGACCGTGGGCTTGAGCGCCTGGCCGAGCGGCGCGAAGCTGGGGACGGCGACCTGCAGCGGAGACCCCTCCTGCGCAGGCTCCTTCCAGATCTTGCCGTCCTTCTTGTCCGCGAGGCCGGCCCGGGGCGAGGCCACGAGCAGAGCCGCGACGGCGATCGCCGCTAAGATCGTGAGGTGGTCGGAGGCTCTCATGTGCGCTCCTCGCTCGAGGGTCCTTGAGGTTCGTGTCCCTGAAAACAGTATAGCAGTTGATGGATGCCGGGGAGCGTTCCTTTGGATGAAGCTCCTTCTTCAGCCTGTCTGCCGGTAGCCGGCCGAGGACACCACGACGCGGTTCCGGCCGGAGCGCTTGGCCTCGTAGAGCGCCTCGTCCGCGTTGCGTATGAGCTCCTCGGGGCCGGGGCCCTGCTCGGGGCACGTGGCCACGCCCATCGAGCACGTGACGCGGACCGTGCCGGTTCCCGTGTCGATCCGTTCCCTCTCCATGTCTCTGCGGATGCGCTCGGCCATCCTGTAGGCTCCCTCGGCATCCGTCTCCACCACGATGACGACGAACTCCTCGCCGCCGTAGCGGCACACCACGTCCACCTCTCTGGCGTTGCGTCTGAGCACGTCGGCGAACTGGATGAGCACTTGATCGCCGACCGGGTGGCCGTGCGTGTCGTTGACGGACTTGAACTTGTCGAGGTCCGTCATGATGAGCGAGAGCTTCTTGTCGTAGCGCTGGGCGGAGATGGAGTTGCGTCCGAGCGCCTCGAGGAAGACCCGCTTGTTGAACAGACCGGTGAGCGGGTCTGTCGTCGCCAGCTCCTCGAGCCGCCTGACCATGAGCGCGTTCTGGTAGCTGAGGGCCGTCTGGTCGGCGATCACCTGGAGCAGGAGGCGGATCTGCTGCGAGAAGATCCCCTCCTTCCTCGAGACGATGAGAAGAGTGCCGATGGCCTTGTCCTGTGCAACGAGCGGAAGCACGAGCAGGGATCTGGCCTCCTTGAAGCGCACCTTCTTGATGAGGACCGTCTGGCTGGCCGCCTCGTACTTGCCCTTGTACGGCAGGTAGTGCCTCATGCGAACGGTCTGGGACACGAGCCCGCCGTTGTCACGCCACGAGAGGCCCGCAACCTGTTCCTCCCACTCTCCCACGGCGTGCAGGACCCTGTGCCGCCGCGTGTGCGGGTCGTAGAGCGTGGCCGCCGCCAGGTCCCAGTCGACGATGGACCGGGCGCTCTCGAAGGCCGCCTCGAGCACCTCCTCGCAGGTGTGCGCCTCCCTGAGGCGCGTGGACGCCCGGTAGAGTCGCGATTGCTCCGTCTTGCTCTTGACGAGCTGCAGGAACAGGCGCTCGGTGGAGATGATCCGCACGGCCTGCTCCGCCACCTGCTCGAGCACCTCGCACTCGGCATCGGTGAACGCGTCCTCGGTGAGCCTGTCGGCGCACAGCACTCCCCTGACCACGCTTCCATCCTCCACGGGCATGGCGCAGAAGCTGCTCACGTCCTCCCTTTCGGCGTAGTACGGGATGGGCGCCGTGTCCGACGGCACGGGGCAGATCCGGATCGGCTTGCCGTGGGCGACCACCGCTCCCGTGAGGCCGAAGTGTATCGGGATGGGGGCGTCGGAGATGGAGCCGGAAGACGTGGCGGCCTCGAATATGCCCAGGTACTCGCCGGAGTCCTTCTCCCACAGGAGCACGCATGCGTTGAGACCCATGGTCCTGCGCACGACGTCGAGCAGGGTGTAGATCGTCGAGTGGATCTCGTGCAGTGCGGAGGTGACGCAGAGGATCTCCGCTCTGCGGTCTTCCTCGCTGTCGGTTCCTTCCTCGCCCTCGTCGACGTGGGACGAGGGGACCGACATGAGGCGGAAGTCGCGCGCCTGCTCCGTGATGACGCGCAGCTTCTCGTCCAGGTGTTCCTTGCCCTTGGCGCGGATGCGCAGGATCTCCGTTCGCAGGAACGCGAGCCCGAAGGCGCCGAAGAAGGCCAGGAAGAGCGAGAAGGTGAGCCGGCGGCTCAGCTCGACCTGATCTCCCGCCGCGGGTCCGCCGCCACCGAGCCATTCCAGAGCAAGGACGAGGGCGAGGGCCGGCACGGACGCGGTGCGCGAGAAGAACGTCACCGAGACGAGCGCGAAGAGGTAGAGTACCGCCCCGAGCTCGAGCTGTGCGGAGCGGGCCAGGACCGTGCCGAGCTGCAGGAGCGCCGCGGCGAGCACGAGGAGCCTGAGCTCGACCAGGCTCCTGGCCGAACCTCCGGGGCAATCGGAGCGGGCGTGCAGGGACTCGCGCACGATGAAGGCGAGCAGTGCTGCGGCGCACAGCACGGAGGCGGTCAGCCCTCTCGCATCGACCGAGACGGCTCCGGCGTAGACGAGGGCGGCTGCGGCTCCCACGCACGCGAACGGAAGGACGTGGCGGACCGCCCACAGACCCGCGCGTCCCACCCCGGCTAGCTGGTTCTTCTTCACGATGGATGTGTCCGTCAGCCTCACGAGACTATGGGATCTCGCTCCGCACTCTCAAATTTTTGATGGTGTTTCGGGTTCGAGCCGCGGGTCCTGTCGGCTAGCTGATGTGCCAGCGCAGGTACATCACCAGGACGGCGAGCAGGCCGAACGTCGCGACCACCACGGCGATGATCATGCTCATCTGGAAGATCTGCTTGCGCAGCCAGCCGGGATCCTGGCTCGAGATGGGTGCCTCGGCGCCTGGTGGCAGGCTCGTCCGCCCGCTGGTCCGGGCCGCCCGCCAGGTCTCCAGCGTCAGGAACCCGAAAGCGAGGATGACGACGAGACTGATCACGGAGAAGGCGATGACCACGAGCTGCCGGATCCGCGTCCTCAGCGACGTGGCCGACTGCTTGTCCGAGCTCCGGGACGAGGCCGACACGCCCGGCGGATGGACGGCGCCATCCAGCCGTGCGAGCAGGAACGCGATGGTGCGCCCCGTGTTGAAGCCTCCCGCGGCGAGCTTCTCCCGTGTCAGGTGCGAGACGTACCCGCGGTCTATCCCCGCCGCCTGGAGCTCGGCGGCGACCCTCGCGAGCGAATCCAGGTCGGACTCGCCCTTCACGCTGACCCAGACGTGCGCCGCGCTCATGGAACAGCTCGTCAGCTCTGGCTCGCGCCCCGGCAGCTTCTGGTAGATGGCGGGCACGGGGGAGGAGTAGGCCTGGACCACGTGCATTCCCGGCTCCCGTGGATTCGGGCCGAGCACCTCCGAGCTCTGGGAATCAACCGTGGTGCCCGAGGCATCGGTCCACAGGTCGCCCCGGTACAGATCCGTGAAGATGACGCGCTCGCTGCCCACTGAGTACACTCTCATGCGTATGGGTTCGCCCACCGCAGGATTCGGAACGAGGGGCCTGAGCCGGATGCCCTGGGGACCGATGGGAAGGACGATTCTACCTGTGCTCACCCGGGCCGGAACCTCCTGCTCGGCTTCCCCGTCCTCGGGGCCGGGAACGTGTGCGTCGAGAGGCTCGGCAGCCACCTGCAGGACCAGGATGTTGAACGTGGGATAGATGATGATCGTCGCGAGTCCGAGCGCGTCCGTCTCCACGCTCTCGGGCAGATCTCCCGAGATGTACCCCTCGGCCAGCGCGAGCTTGACGCGTGCGGCGACGGGCTCTCCCGACCTGTTCGTCGTCCTGACGTACAGGATGTTCGGCAGGCTCGAGGCGATCTGCCCGCCCTCCGGGACGAGGTCCACGCGGATCTCTGCCCCCTTGTCCATGAAATTGGCCGAGTCGAAGTGGTCGCGCCAGATCCCGAGCTCTCTCGTGGTCTCGGCCGGCTCTCCCTCGTACGAGGCATCCAGGGTGACCGTCAACCGGGCTTTCTTCGATCGTCGGGTCGTCGTGGCCCTGATCTCGAGCTCGTACTCTCCGTCCGTCCAGTGCGGGGCCACCACCGCGAGGCTTGCGGCCTTGGTCCCGTGCGCCTCTCCCTGCACGAGTCGCTCGCTCACCTCTCTCGTGCGGTCGTGCAGGATCATCTCCAGGTCCGTCACGGGGACGAACTCGCCCTCGCGGTCCATGATCGCGACCCGCAATCCTCCCTGCTGGCCGGGGATCCACCTCGGCTGGGAGTAGAGAAGAAGGGTCTCGGAAACCTGGATCAGCGAGGAGAAGATCCCCGCGGCGATGAGGAGTGCGGCGACCGCGGGGACGCCGTAGATGATGAGGTTGCGGAACCAGCCCCGGCCCAGATACGTCTCGAACAGCCCGGCCGAGCGGACCACGTCGAGCTCTTCCTGCGTGAAACGCTCCCCGTCAGGCCCCTTTCCGGGCGTTTCCGGCATCACGTCATACCCCTTGAACGAGCGAGACTAGCACGGCCCGTCCGCCCGAGAAAGGCGCATGGACACCCGTCCCTGCCGGTTGCAGGGACCGGGTCGAAAAGTCGGCTGGATGGGAACGAAGAGCTACCGCTTCTTCTTGGCAGGCGCCTTCTTCTTGGCTTTCTTGGCAGGCGCCTTCTTCTTGGCCACCTTCTTGACGGCCTTTTTCTTGGCGGGCTTCTTCTTGGCCGTCTTCTTCTTGGTTCCGCAACTCATTGTGGAAACCTCCTGATGGCGGTGCTACTTCTTCTTCTTCTTGGCCTT
>JAFDER010000527.1 GCA_019310245.1 Deltaproteobacteria bacterium | reverse complement strand
CTGGCCGAGGCGCAGGGTCTTGCGCACGCCGCTGCAGGGAATCGCCCCGCTCGACTTGTTCACGCACTGGGGCGCGATCAGGCCCTCTTTCGCGAGCTTCTCGCGGAACCACTCCAGCAGGGCCTGCCCGTTGCGGTGGGAATCGGGGGTCACGGCCACGCCCACGCTCGCGGTCGATCGCCGCGGGTAGAACCAGGCGTAGCCGCCGTGCAGGTTCCTGTGCAGGTGCAGGTCGATCCAGTCCCGTTCCCCGAGCAGGAGCACCTCGCACTGGAAGACGTGCAGAACGTCGAGCCGGCCGAGGTCGAGGAGCCTCGCCGCCTTGGACCGGGGCCCGTCGCACGCGATGACGACCTGGGCGTGGACCTCCAGGTCCCTGTCGGGCGACGAGAAGTGGGCCGCCCCGGTGGGCGTGAGCCGTGCGAGGTTGTACCCCGATCTCAGATCAGCGCCGTGCCTCGCCGCCGTGCCTGCCAGTATGCGGAAGAGGTTCCGCACCGGGATCGTGTACCCGGGCCACGACCGCTCGGTCACGTCGTCCTCGATGTGGATGCGCGTCCCCTGGATCTTCTGGCGCATGAGGATGTGCGGCAGGGACAGCCCGTTCGCGAAGAGCAGGGGAACGAATCCCACCGAGCGCGCCGCATCGCCCACGTGGGGCGAGCGCTCCACGAGCAGGACCTTCAGGCCCTCCTTCGCCGCCGCGATAGCGGCGCTCGAGCCCGCAGGCCCGGCGCCGACCACGAGAACTTCGGTGTCAACCCTGGGCACTTGACGCTCCAGTATATTGGACCGCATCTGGCTCGATCCATTTATGGCCCCCCCTCCATCTGCCTTGATATATTGGTCTTCATGGTCCGTCCCCTTCTCGTGGTGGTGCTCCTCGCCGCGTGCGAGGCCCCGCCCGCTCCGGAGCCCGTGCCGCCTCCTCGCGTGCCCGCCGTGGCTCCTTCTCCCAGCGCCCCGGAGCCTCCCGCGCACCTCTACGTCGTGCTCGGCGGCGACCTCATGCTGCAGGACCAGATCCACGACGTCGCGAAGGAGAGAGGGAGCGGCGATCTCGCGGCCGGTTACGCCTGGCTCCTGCACGCGCTCAGGCTCCTGCTCTCGGACCTGCGCTCCCGCGGCGAGGTGCGCTTCGTCGTGAACCTCGAGTCGCCCGTGGCCGCGGAGCGATACGAGCCGCGCTCGTTCCCCCCACGCTTCAACGGCCCCCCCGAGGCGCTCGTGGGCATCGCCCGCGCCGGGGTCACGGACGTGACCCTCGCGAACAACCACGCCCTGGACCAGGGCCGGTCGGGCCTCGCCGAGACGATCGAGAACGCGCGCGCCGCCGGTCTGGGCACGGCCGGCGCGGGCGGCGGCGTCGAGGCCCGGGCGCCTCTCGTCCTGGGCACGTCACCGAGCGCCGCCCTCCTGGCCTACTACCTGAGGCCGGGCGGCCGGGCCGAGCCCTCCGAGGGGGCCGTCATGGCCGTGCTCGACGAGCGCTCGCTCGCGGAGGTGCGCGATGCGCGCTCGCTCGCCGACGCCGTCATCGTCACGATCCACTGGGTGGGCGAGTTCAAGCAGGCGCCGCGCGACGATCTCGTGCGCTGGGCCGAGGACCTCGTCCTTGCCGGCGCGGACGCCGTCGTCTGCCACGGCCCCCACGTGCTCGGTCCGAGCTCGATCGTCGAGACGCCGGACGGACGGCAGGCCCTCGTCGCCTACTCGCTGGGCAACCTCGTCTCCAACATGGGCTGGGAGGTCTACCCCACGAAGCCGCTCGAGCCGGGAAAGGACTCGGCCCAGCGCGTGGAGGCGCGCGAGCAGACGCTGGCCGTGCTCGAGATCTCGAAGCCCGCAAACGCGCAATCGCTCACCGCCGTGGCCCTCGTGCCGATGTGGCTCATGGACAACCGCTACGCGGTCTACCGCAAGGACGCCGGGCCGAGGCTCATCTACCCCCTGCCGCTCGTCAACTGCACGCTCCCCGATCCCCTCCCCTGCTTTCCCGCCTCGAAGCCGGCCGAGTGCGAGGCTCTCGCCGCGACCCTCGAGACGCTCGTCTCGAGGCCCGCCTTCGAGGGCTTCTGCCCGAACTGACGGGTGGTCGATCCTGATGCGAACCCATCAAATCACGGCTGAGCTTTTCAAGGGAGAGTCTATCTCTCGCATCCAGGTTTCGGGCCGGGGGGCGTCTTTCAAGCTGTCCTGGTAGATGCGGGCCTTCTCGTAGTAGCTCTTGAACCGGATGAAGATCAGAACGTCATCCAGGATGTCGAGAGCGAAGTGGCGGTGCCTCAACATCACGGGCATGAGTCTTCGGAGAGGTTTGATCAGCTCTCGAGCAGCTCCAGGATGACGGGCACAGTAGCTGATGATCTTCAAACCCATCCTGCCGTGCTTCAACCGGATTGCCAGGCTGTTCGTCCCGTTGGGGACGATGCCTCTGGAGCGGAAGTTCTTGAACTTGTCATCGACGCGCTGCACGAATCCATCCATGTCGAATAGCTGCGTCGTCAACCAGCGATAGCCGGCCAGGAGATCCTCGCTGCTCATGCGCTTGGGAATGACGTTGGTCTTGAAGAGCTCCTCTGACACGAAATCGCCGTCGATCCTGCCTTCCCGTTCCAGACGCTCATGCAGCGGAGTGCCGACTGGGGCCATGAGCAGGTAGGTGGGACAGACCGGGACGCGAAGCTCATTGCAGTAATCCAGATGGGAGCTGAAGATGTCGGGGCCGTCCTGGTCGAATCC
>JAFDER010000526.1 GCA_019310245.1 Deltaproteobacteria bacterium | reverse complement strand
TCCAGTCCCGGGGCAAGTACCAGAGCGTGGACGACATCGGCGAGGTCCTCGTGGGCATGAAGACCGGGCCCATGGGTGCCGAGCCTCTGCGCCTCAAGGAGGTTGCCGAGATCCGTGACGGGTTCAGGGAAGAGCAGCGCGTGCTCGAGGTGGACCACGAGCCCACCATATGGCTGTTCGTGCGCAAGCAGTCCGGCGAGAACACAGTCAAGGCCGCCCAGTCCGTGATCGCGTCCCTGCCCGAGATCCGGCGCGATATCGTCGCGGACGTGGAGTACAAGATCCTCTGGGATCAGTCGCAGTTCATCAACGCCTCGCTGGGCAACCTGTCGCAGACAGCGCTCATGGGAGTGGCGATCAGCTTCTTCGTCCTTCTGGGATTCCTGCGCAGCTTCCGGTCCGCGCTCATCGTGGCAACGGCCATCCCGGTCTCGGTGATCACGACGTTCTTCGTCATGGACCAGGCGGACATGACGCTCAACATCATCTCCCTGGCCGGGCTCGCTCTCGCCGTGGGATTGCTCGTGGACAACGCCATCGTGGTCCTGGAAAACATCTTCCGGCTGCGCGAGAAGGGCCTGGGCGCGTGGGAGGCGGCGATCCAGGGGGCGGGAGCGGTCTCCACGGCGGTCACTGCTTCCACGCTCACCACGATCTCGGTTTTCGTTCCGATCCTCTTCGTGCCGGGCATCGCCGGCGTGATGTTCTTCGACATGGCAGTGACGATCTGCTTCGCTCTGGCCGTATCGCTGATCGTGGCACTCACGTTCATCCCGCTGCTGGCCTCGCGGCTGCTGGGCGACAGGTACGTCAAGAAGATCAACCCCTCGGCTCGACGTTTCCGCCCCTTCAAGTGGCTGCGCGGGCACTATGGCCGCGCCCTGGACTGGAGCCTGAAGCGCCGCTGGGTGGTGGGCGTCGCTACGGGCTCGGTCATCGCCGGGACGGTGCTGCTCGCACTGCTCCTGCCCACGGAGTTCATGACCGAAGGCGACGACTCCTTCGTCTTCGTGCAGTCGGAGGCACCTGTGGGCTCGAACATCACCGAGGCTCACGAGGTCTGCGACGAGGTGGTCAGCTGCATCGAGGATGTCATCCCGCCCGCCAACCGCAAGATGGTCGCCCTGGACGTGGGCATGGGAGAGGGATTCGCCGCCATCTTCTCGGAGGGCGTCCATGCGGGCACGATCCGCGTTCCCCTGGTCTCTTCCGATAAACGCCGCTCGAAGGCGGAGATCGAAGAGGCGATCCGTCAGCGGGTCAAGGACGTACCCGGCGCCAAGGTCGTGGTGAGGCCTCCCTTCGACATGATGGGAGGTGCGGGCGACCTGGAGCTGCTGATCAGGGGCCACGATCTGAAGATCTCCCGAGCGCTGGGCCTGGCTCTCAAGCAGAAGTTCCTTGCCATGCCCGAGGTCTCCGAGGCGGTCTACTCCATGGACGATCAGAAGCCCGAGGTCAGCATCACCTTCGACAGGCCCAAGCTGGCCTCTCTAGGCATCCCCGCATCGAGCGTGGGCTCGGCCGTCTCCACTGCCTTCATGGGCCGGCTCGCCGGCCGGTACTCCGAGGGAGGCGAGGAGTACGACATCAAGGTGCGCTACGACAAGGTCTACCGCATGGACGTGGACGAGATCCGGCGCATGCCCGTGGTCTCGGCCCAGGGTTCCGTCATTCCCCTGATGAACGTGGCCCGGGTCGTGGAGGGGCTCGGACCGGTCAACATCACCCGTCAAGACCAGGAGCGGGTGACCACCCTCGTGGTGGATCTGAAGGACACCTACCAGGTGGACGGCAAGACGAAGCGCAAGGACCTTGGCGGCTTCATCACCCGGACCAACGAGATGCTCGAGAACTACCCCTGGCCTCGAGGCTTCACCTACCACGTGGGTGGCTCGGCCGAGGACTTCATGACGAGCTTCAAGTACCTGGGCCTGGCCTTCGCCGTATCGATCCTGCTGGTGTTCATGGTCATGGCGAGCCAGTTCGAGAGCCTGCGCCAGCCCTTCATCATCATCGTCTCGGTGCCGCTGGCCGTGGTCGGCGTGGTGGTCATGTTCACGATCACTCGTGTCACGATCGACATGACGGCGCTCATCGGCGTCATCATGCTCGTGGGCATCGCGGTCAACAACGGCATCGTCATGATCGACGCGGCCAACCAGCTGCGCACCGAGGGGCACGGTCGACGGGAGGCGATCGCACAGGCGTCCCGCCTGCGGCTGCGACCCGTCCTGATGACGTCCATCACCACCATCCTGGCCATGGTCCCCCTGGCCCTGGGCATCGGAGAGGGATCCGCATCCTGGATGGGCATGGCCATGTCAGTGATCGGCGGGCTCATCGCCGCCACCTTCCTGACGCTGTTCGTGGTCCCCACCATGTACACGCTGTTCGCCAGCCGGAACCTCAGGAACGTCCCCGAGCGGATCTCCGGCTTCGAGCAGGGCTCGATCCCGCCCGCAACCTCGAGCGAGTAAAGTCTCCGCACGTCTCTTCCGTCCAGTTCGAGAGCTGGTCGAAGAGAATTCATGACAAGCAAATGGCAGGACGGTTGCGGTCGAGTTTTGCTGTGCTACCGTCGTGTCATGCGCATTTCCGCGCTCGTTGCAGCCATGATCACCCTGCTTCTGCCTCATCTTTGCCACGGGCAAGACGGGGTCGAGCTCGTTCTGGGTCTGGAATGCCCGCAGAGCGGGTTTGCGGCGGAGGGTGCCGTGGACTGCGACGAACTCGCTGCAGCGATC
>JAFDER010000525.1 GCA_019310245.1 Deltaproteobacteria bacterium | reverse complement strand
CAACACGCCGCTCTCGACCTGTTGCGAGACGGACGGCGACTGTGACGACGGGAACAACTGCACGCGCGAGAGGTGCCGGACTGACGGCACCTGCGAGACCTTCTGGACGGGCGCGCCGGGCGTGGACTGCTGCAACCTGGACTCCGACTGCGACGATGGGCTCGACTGCAACGGCTGGGAGACCTGCGACACCTCGACCCTGCCCGAGGGCGAGTGCACGGACTCGACCGCGCTCCTGTGCGACGACGGGTTCGACTGCACCGTGGACGCGTGCGACGAGAGCGCCACGTGGTGCCCGACTCCACCGGACTTCTGCCTGTGCACCCACACGGGAACCTCCATGTTCGACGACTGCTCCACGGCCGGGATCCTTCTCCAGGTCGGCTCGGGGGACGGGCTCGAGTGGTTCTCGAGCGGGGACACCCACTGCTCGAACGACGACTACGATCCCGGGTGCGCCACGTCCGGCCTCGATAACATCCACTCGATGAGCATCCCCACGGACGGGGGATCGAACCACAGGCTCTACGCCTACCACGGCATGGTGGTGGCGCCCGTCATGGATCCCACCATCTGCCTCTTTCCAGTCGACGAGTGCGGCGTGGTCGACAGCTGGGCCTGCGTCGCCACGGGCGTGGGTTCGTGCTTCATCGGCGGCCACGCCCCTGCCGACGGCAACGACGCCTGCTTCGAGACCTACTCGTGGAGCTCGGCCAAGACGGTCCTTCCCGAGGGCTCGTACAACATCATGGTGGACTCGGCGAACGTCTCGGGCGGCATCTACGACGTGTACGTCGCGCGCGAGCCCGTCAGCAATGATTCCTGCGCCGAGGCCGTCGAGCTGCAGATGGGCGGCACGTGGTACGGCACGACGAGCGGCTACGCCTCCAACGGATGCGCCTTCTGCACCGAGAACCCCACCACGCCCACCGTGGGATCCACCGGTGCCTGCAGCTCCTACACGTGCCTCGAGAACTACCCCATGGCCGAGTTCGAGCTGAACCACACGGCCGCTCCCTGGAACCGGGACATGGGCTACATCATCGAGGCCGATGGCGTCGCGGGCTTCGACCCGGCGCTCAGCCTCCTGAAGAACAGGTGCTCGACCAACATGAGCACCAACCTGAGCAGCGTGGCCGGCATCGCCTGCTCCAACGACATGGACGTCATCGGCTCCCCGCGCATCGTCACGGGGATCATCCCGTCGGGCTACGTGGCCGAGCTGAGGCTGCACGGGTACCTCGAGTTCGCCGAGGGGGACTACGAGCTGACCGTGCTCTACGACAGCGACGGCGACGGCCTGGACGACATCACCGACCTGTGGCCGTCGGACATGTGGGGCGCGAACCCCTCGCCTGCAGGCGACTACGCGGACGGTCCGATCCCGGTCGATGCCGTTCCATACGCGGACACCCGGACCAACGCGGGCTACCCCCGCGACGGCCTGAACGACACGGGGATCATCTTCGACACCGGCCTGGGCGGCGAAGAGGTCTACTACAGGCTGAACACGGGCTCTACCGTGACGGTCCGCGTCGCGCCGCTGGCCAGGTCCGACGCCTGGAGCGGCGGCGGGATTCCCGAGGGCTGGAACCTGGTGCTGTGGTACAGCGACAACTGCACGGACTGGAGCTTCGAGGACGCGGGCGGTGCGAGCGAGGGCGAGGAGATCACCGGCGTGAGCGGGTACGGGTGCATCGCCGTGGACGGATTCGACGACGCCAACCAGGGCTACTACATCCTGGAGGTCTCGTAGATGTGCTCCTTGCGCAACGCGGACCTGCCGGTCCTCCTGTCCGTCCTGGCGCTCTGCTTCCCGATGCTCGGCTGCGACGAGTGCAAGAGCTCCGACGACTGCCCGTCGGGCCAGGTCTGCGTCAACGGCGAGTGCCGGCCGCTGAGCGGCTCGGACGGGACGGCCGACGCCGACGTCGTCGACGGGGGGGATGCGGACGATCCGACAGCCGATCCCGATGCCCTCCTCGACCCGCCACCGGCCGACGGGCCGGGCGACGCGCCCGTGGATGGTGACGAGGAGGAGGCGGAGACGCCCTGCGAGACGGACGAGGACTGCGCGGACGACAATCCCTGCACGGATGACTCGTGCAACACGTCCTTCCACGTGTGCGTGAACCTGGCCGTGGACGGCCGGGACTGCGACGACGGGGACCTGTGCAACGGCGTGGGCACCTGCAACGAGGAGGGCGTGTGCGTGACCGAGTCCTCGCCGCTGTGCGACGACCGCAACCCCTGCACCTTCGACACGTGCGTGAGCGGCGGGTCGGACTGCACGCACGACCCCGGTCCGGCCGACGGGACCTCGTGCGACAACGGCCTTTTCTGCGACGGGTCGGACGAGTGCACGGACGGCGCGTGCATGACCGCGGACACGAGCTTCGCCCCGTGCGATGACGGCGACCTGTGCACCGCCGACCGCTGCGCCGAGGGCTCGAGCGGTCCCGCGTGCACGCACCCCGCGATCACCTTCCGTGGAGTCGGGTGCGGCGGGACCATCACGGGCGTGACGAGCGGAGCGAGCGGTGCATCCTCCTACGGCTCGTGCTCCGGCTCCATGGGCTCCGGACCCGAGGAGGTCATCGTGTTCGCGCACACCTCGGACACGGACGTCACCTTCACGTTGGTGGTGGACGGCGGCGTGCCCACCGCGCCGAACAACGAGCTCTACGTCCTGACCGATGGCTGTGATCCGAGCACCTGCACCCGGACCGGCGCCACGAGCGTGACGGTCACGG